>JADFHN010000026.1 GCA_022567155.1 Bacteroidota bacterium | reverse complement strand
AATGCGGAAATGGAGCACAGAATCCGCTCATGGCAGAGATAAGATGGACGATTGAGGCTGAAACGTGGCTGAAGGACATCTACAACTATATTGCCCAAGACGATCTCACTGCAGCAGCTAGGGTTGCGGAGGGAATATATGAAAAGGCGCAAATGCTAAAGAATTATCCGGAGATAGGTTAAGGGTATCCAGACACCTCATTTTGAATCAGGCTATTTCAACAATGACTAAAGGCTCATCATATCCTTGAACTTGGTAGCCTGCCTGCGGCTTACTTCCACTCTTTCACCCCCTTTGAGCTTTACCATCAGACCGCCGTTAAACCACGGTTCAATGGTTTCGAGCCAGCTCAGGTTTATAATGTGTTTTCTGCTTGCACGAAAGAAATCACGGTCGTTCAGCTTTTCATCCAGTGCATTGAGTGATTTGTGAATCATCGGCCGGTTAGTCCCAAAATAGACCTTGATGTAGTTGCCGTCGGATTCAAACAGGCGGATTTCTGATAACCGTACAAACCAGCACTTGTCACCGTCTTTTACAAATACCTGGTCACTGAGGCCAAGTTTTGGCTGGCCGGCAGTATGTTCATCTTTCTGATTATTTTTGGCAAAGGTGAGCACTTTGGAAATAGCTTCTTTCAGCCGTTCATACTGAATAGGTTTCAGCAGGTAGTCGAGCGCATTCACTTCAAAGGCTTTCAATGCATATTCGTCATAGGCGGTAACAAAAATTACCAGCGGCACGGAATCAAGCATCTCAAGCAACTCAAACCCGGTTTTACCGGGCATCTGTATATCCAGAAAAAGAAGATCCGGTTTATGTTCATTTATTTGCTCCAGCGCCTCATCGGCATTCACTGCTTCACCTATGATTTCAATTTCAGGATAATCCTGAAGCAAAGAGGTAAGTTCCTTTCTTGCCAGCCTTTCGTCATCAATTATTAGTGCTCTCATAAAGTTCGATTTGCGGTATTTTTACAATAGTAAGTACGGTATTATCATTTTCGTTGAAAATCTTAAGATGAGCCTTGTCCCCATAAATCAATTTTAACCTTTGCCTGGTGTTTTTAAGGCCAAAGCCTTCACTTTTATTTGAGAGTGTACTGTTAATAAACTGCCCGGAATTACGAATCTGAATATGCATGATGCCGTCTTCAACAAAGGTTTTTAGTTTTATGGTACCTCCTTCTTTTAAATTGGATATCCCGTGTTTTATTCCATTTTCCACCAATGTCTGAAGCATAAGCGGGGGTACCAAATAGTCGTAAGAATCGGGGTGAATGTCAAAAAAGATTTTTAACCTTTCTTCATAGCGTGTCGATTCCAGTTCGAGGTAATCCCTCACGGTATTGTATTCGTTTTCAAATTTAGTGAGTTTCTTTTTATCACCTATCAGTGAGATTCGAAGTATATTTGATAGTTGTGTAATTGCTTTTTTTGATTTTGCAGGTTCTTCATCCACCAGCGCCCTGATGCTGTTGAGGGCATTGAATATAAAGTGCGGATTCAGTTGCGATTTCAGGTGCGCCAGCTCTGTTTCTTTCATTGCCGCCTCATACTTGAGCGACCGGTTATATTGTTCGAAATAGTTGTAAAGGAAATAGAATAGCGTCCATAAAAAAAGAAAGAAAACATTGGTAGCGGTGGTGCCTGGCATCGAATTCCATAAATTCGGTGTGTACATGCCTACCAGGAAGCTGAAACCTATTTTCAGGGGGTACAAGGGTATCGCAAGAATAAACAGCGTAAATAAAACCCTTGGTATCGTATTGGAGAAAGGTATCTGCAACCAGCCTTCCTTTATAATGATATACCGGTAAAAATGTGTGAAGCTCAGAAACGTGAAGGCCTCGAAAACACTGATCGATACCAGGTTGGAGATATTGGTGTCAGGATTGACCAGCACCCAGACGATAATTTGCATCAGTGCATACGTTGACCAGCCTGCAATCTGAAATACCCAGTATAGTTTATACTTATTCATACAAACAGAGGAAACCGGTTTTTACTCAAAAATACGTTATTTTTTTACGAATTAAAGTCTGTCAATAAACTTATCTTATAGAGAAATTGCCATACCTGCCGGTCTCCGGTCTCTTACGCTAAAGCTTCAGCGACAGCGTGCGGCCAAAGCCTCTGGCGACGGCACGCAGGCAGGAATTCAATTAATCCTCTCCAACCCAACTAATGAACAAATTCCGTAAAGCAAGGAATATCAATTCGTTCCATACCTCCCCCTTAATCCCCCTCCAAAGGGGGACATGAGAACTCCTGATCAAATGGGCCTTCTCCAACGGGTGACCGATTGTGAATTTTAGTCCATTCCCCCTTAGCAAAGCCTGCCCGGCTAGCCTTGGCAGACGCGGGGGAACAAAAGGGGGTTGTGTTTATGAAATAACAATTTTATGGACAGACTCGAATTAAATCAATTAACTACTTTACGATCCATAAGCATCTCTTCTTAATACGGCAATAAATAGCAGAACACCCGAAAGAACGAATATCCACGATACAATATTGAGATTTTTTTTATAAGCCTCAAACCGGGGATCTTTTACAATTCCCATCAAGGTAAAGCCGAGTCCTACCGAAAAGTAAAGTAGCGCTTCCAGCACATCATCATCATAAAGCGTATAACCACCGAATAAAATGATTGCCAGACCTATCCAGGTATTTTTTATCATTGAAATAATTTCTGTTTTAAATATTTACCGGTATAACTCCCGCTGACCACAATTTTTTCAGGCGTACCTTCTGCCACCACACTGCCTCCTTCCCTGCCTCCTTCGGGGCCCAGGTCGATGATATAATCCGCTACTTTGATCACATCCAAATTGTGCTCGATTATAAGCACGGTATTTCCTTTATCAACCAGCTTGCTAAGTACATCGAGCAGATGCTGAATGTCCTGAAAATGTAAACCTGTGGTCGGTTCGTCGAGTATATAAAAGGTTTTACCGGTGTCTTGTTTCGAAAGCTCTGTTGCCAGTTTTACCCGCTGGGCTTCACCTCCCGAAAGGGTGGTGGCATGCTGGCCGAGCGAAATATAGCCCAATCCCACATTATACAATGTTTTAATTTTCTTAAGGATTTTGGGTTGGTTTTCGAAATATTCTACCGCTTGTTCTACGGTCATTTCCAGCACATCCGAAATTGACTTTCCTTTAAACCTGATTTCAAGCGTTTCGCGGTTGTATCGTTTTCCTTTGCATTTTTCGCAATGTACATGCACATCGGGCAAAAAATCCATTTCGATTACCCTCATACCGGCGCCCTCACAGCCTACACACCGGCCTCCCTTCACATTAAAGGAGAATCTCCCTGGTTTGTATCCCCTGATTTTAGCTTCTGAAAGAGAGGAAAACAGCGTTCTGATATCAGAAAATACACCGGTATAGGTTGCCGGATTAGATCTCGGCGTTCTTCCGATCGGCGACTGATCCACTTCAATAACCTTATCAATATGTTCCAGGCCGGATATTTCCCCGTATTCCAGGGGGTTGATTCTGGATTTGTAAAAATATTGCCTCAGAATAGGGTATAAGGTATCATGAATCAGGGTGGATTTACCGCTTCCTGAAACCCCTGTCACACAAATCATGATTCCCAATGGAAATTTCACATCTATTTTTCTGAGATTGTTGCCAGAAGCATGAATCAGTTTCAACGACTTCCCATTCCCCTTTCTGCGTGTTTCGGGAACCGCAATTCGGAGTAAATTATTCAGATAAGCAGAGGTGGTCGTTTTGCTTTTTAGGAATTCTTCAGGGCTCCCGGCGCCGACAATCAACCCCCCATGCCTGCCTGCTCCGGGCCCGATGTCAATGATATAATCCGACTCTATCATCATTTCCTTATCGTGCTCCACCACGATGACGGTATTGCCCAGATCACGGAGGTCCTTGAGGGCACGGATCAGCTTGATGTTGTCCCGCTGATGCAAGCCTATGCTTGGCTCGTCAAGAATATACAGTACCCCGATCAGTTGTGTACCTATCTGCGTGGCCAGCCGGATGCGTTGTGCTTCGCCTCCTGCCAGTGATTTTAGCGGTCGATTCAGGTGCAGATAGTGAAGCCCTACGTCAAGCAGGAATTTGATCCGCTTACGTATTTCTTTGAGTATTTCAGTAGCTATCTTTTTTTGCCTGTCATTCAGCCGTTCGTCGAGATGTTCAAACCAGTGTGCCAGCCAGTTGATATCCTGTTGGGCCAGCTCTGCGATATTTTTACCATCAATTTTAAAATGTAATGATTCTTTTTTCAACCTTGTACCATTACAATCCGGGCAGGTTCTGACGACGGTGAATTCCTGGATCCATTTCTGAATTTTATCTGTGTTGGAGTCCTTCTGCTTTTCAAGAAAACGAATGATTCCTTCAAATTTTGTATGCCAGGGGGTACCCGGGTATTTTACAGACGATACCACTACCGGTTCTTTGTCGCCGTAAAGAATTATTTTAAGGATACTTTCCGGAAAATCTTTAATAGGTGTTGTGAGGCTGTACCCGTTCTTTTTCAACAGCGCTTCCAGTTTTTTGAAAATCCATATATCGCGGTATTCCCCCAGCGGTGCTATTGCCCCTCTGCTGATACTGATATTTTTATCGGGGATAATGGTTTCTTCCGTGATCTCGTCAATGGTTCCTAAGCCATTGCAACGGGGACAGGCGCCATACGGGGAATTAAAGGAGAACGTATTTGGTGCCGGCTCGTCGTAGGATATACCCGTTTCCGGATCCATCAGGTACTTTGAGAAATGATGTACTACGTTATTTTCATCGAGGGCCATCATTATACCTTTTCCTTCTTTTATCGCTGTTTGAATCGATTTTGATATTCTGTACCGGTCTTTCGTGGTTACCAGCACACGGTCAATCACAATTTCAATATCATGGATTTTATACCTGTCCACTTGCATTTTAGACTCGATATCCTGTATCGTACCATCAGACCGCACCATGGTATATCCGCTTTTTCTGATCTGCAGAAACAATTCACGATAATGTCCCTTCCGGCCTTTCACAACCGGAGCGAGAATGGTAAGCTTACGGTTATCGAATAAACTCATGATATGGTCCACAATCTGTTCTTCCGACTGCATGATCATTTTTTTGCCTGTTTTGTATGAATAGGCCTCTCCGGCCCTCGCAAACAGTAAACGCATAAAATCATAAATCTCAGTCATGGTGCCAACGGTGGACCTCGGATTTCTTGAGGAGGTTTTCTGCTCTATGGAAATAACCGGGCTGAGGCCGTTAATTTTATCTACGTCCGGGCGTTCAAGGTTGCCTATAAAAGATCGCGCATAGGCCGAAAAACTTTCCATGTACCGCCGTTGGCCCTCTGCGTAAATGGTGTCAAATGCAAGCGAAGATTTACCGCTGCCGCTTATGCCGGTGATCACTACCAGTTTATTCCTGGGAAAAGAAACATCGATATTTTTAAGGTTGTTCTCCCGGGCGCCGAATATTTCGATTCGTTCCTGGCCGTTAAAATCGGATTTTACACTGGTATGTTGCTGCTTGATTGCTTTTGGCATTCTTTCCCCTGTCAGGGTCTGATACAAACCGCAAAATTACAAGTTTTACTTCAGGAACAGATGTAACCCGATAAAATTAGTAATATTAGTGGGGCTTTCGGAGGATTTGTGCTTGTACCGGCGTGCAGTATAATCCTGCGCGCACCTCACAGTCTCCCGCCTTCAACTTCGTTTTCGGACGGGCAGGCCTAAAGGATAAGCCAGCCGCACAGTTTAGTAAGATGCATATCGAATTAAATGTAAAACATGAGGTTGTACGGTTGGTCCCTCCCTGCCTGCCCGACCGAGCTCCTGCGTCGTAGCCGACTACGGCGCTGACGCAAATGTAATGAAGGCGGGAGGTCAGGAGAGTGTGTTGGCCAAAATAATCAACAATAAAATCCCCTCAGTTGGGTAAAGAATAAAAAAGGTACAAGTTGGGAACCCTTAAAGGTTTTACGGTTTTACTTTCAATTATTACGACCTGTTTAATATGGAAACAGACTATCAGGGACTAATAATCCAGGGCGTTCGTAAACTTGAATTTTTCAATCAGGTAGTAGAGGAAATTAAATGATATAAAAGACTCCGGAGTTTCATCTTCGTCGTCATAGAAATCAGATTCCCTGTTAAAATCAGGCTTTCTTTCATTCAAAACGCCGGTTTCCTTTTCTTCATTCAGTAATGCCGGTTGTTTTACTTTGTCATCAGGAACATCTAAAGAATCACCAGATAAAAAAGATTTGCTTAACGTACGGTTGTCCTCCTGGCTTGGGGCTGATGGGCCTTCCTGTTCGGGTTCGGCGCTGGTAGCAGCGCTGCCTCCTGCAATATATACTGCAAAAAGAATTAAACAGAAAATCGCGCCTGTTTTCAAGCGTAGCAACATTTTGAGTTAAGGTTGACAAACTTAACGAATTTCCGAATAAAAGGTTGCATCAAATGCATAAGAAACAGCAATATGATCATAATTTTAAGCGCTGTTATCAGGGAATAAAATAACCGGACATTTATATAATAAAGCATATGACGTTTATCACATGGAAAGAATTTGAAAAGGTTGATCTGCGTGTGGGCACAATCATTAAGGCGGAAAAATTTCCCGAAGCAAAAAAACCTGCATACAAATTATGGGTTGATTGTGGTCCCGAATTGGGCATAAAAAAGTCAAGTGCGCAAGTCACAGCATTATACCGGGCTGAAGAATTAACCGGCAAACAAGTTATTTGCGTGGTGAATTTCCCGCCAAAACAAATCGGTCCGTTTGTTTCCGAAATTCTGGTAACCGGATTTCCTGATACGGATGGAAATGTGGTTCTTACAGCCACAGACAAAGCAGTTTCCAATGGCGCTAAATTGTTTTAATCTTGATAGCAGTAACACGGGAATTTGCGATCAGATCGCTTGGTTTGGAAGACCTGGATACCATGTACAAGGCATTCAAAAATGCGTTTTCTGATTATCCAATTCATTTTAAACTTACCAGGGAGCATTTCAGAAAGAAGTTTGTTGATAATCTTGATATCAATTTCCCTTTTTCTGCAGGCGCCTTTTATTCGGAAACTCTGGTGGGCTTTATTTTTACCAGTATCAGCCAGTATGAAGGAAAAAAGACAGCATACAACGGAGGTACGGGAGTAATACCTGAATTCAGGGGCAATGGTTTAGTCCAAAAGATGTTTCAATATCTGCTGCCCATGTTTAAGGAAAATGAATTTCAGCAATGTATTCTTGAAGTATTGATAAACAACCATGCGGCAATTAAAGCATATAAAAAACTCGGGTTTGTCAAGACCAGAGACTACAAATGTTTTAAGTTGAACCCCCTGAACTTTACAGTTGGCGCTGCGAGCACGGATATTATAATTCAGCAAATCACCGACCCTGACTGGGACCGGTTTTTGAAATATCTTGATTATGCTCCTTCCTATCTTGACAGTCTCGAAATGATTAAAAAAAACATTAAAAATGAAACCATACTTGAAGCATTCTTTAGTGGCCAACCGGCCGGATATGCAATTTACCAGCCTGCTACAGGACGGATAAATTATATTGCTGTAGAAAAATCTTTCCGAAACCGTGGCATTGGTAAGGCATTTATACGATACATATATCATCACAGCCATACAAAGTTGTTGACAATCATTAATGTTGACCGTAAATCTGAATCAATGCTAATATTTCTTCTTAATATTGGTTTTGAAAATCAGTTTGATCAGTATGAAATGAGGCTGATTATCTGATACCTCATGCTATTCTTTGACGATCTCGAACAAATTACTGAAGGTAAGGTTGTAAGCAGAACAGCAAACCTGCCCATAAAAACCCTGTTGCTGGACAGTAGAAAGATTTCCATGGAATTTCCGACAGAAAACGGGCTTTTTTTCGCCATTTCAGGTGATCAGCATGATGGTCATACCTATATTCATGAGGTATCTCATTCCGGAATCAGGCAATTTATAATCGAAAAAGCATCTGCCGTTTCATACCTGCAGGAGGCAGAATGCAATGTAATCCTTGTTGATAATACGGTGCATGCATTGCAGAAGATCGTAAGTCACCACCGGTACCGGTATAGCCTGCCGGTTATCGGGATAACGGGGAGTAACGGTAAAACGGTGGTGAAGGAGTGGCTCTCGTCATTACTTTCAGGTAACAATCATGTAGTGAAAAATCCCGGTAGCTATAACTCGCAGGTGGGGGTACCTCTTTCGGTGTGGCGGATAAACAGCAGCCACGATATCGCTGTATTTGAAGCCGGCATTTCACAACCCGGTGAAATGCAAAAGCTGGAACCGATCATTCGTCCTTCTTTTGGTATATTCACCAATATCGGAACAGCTCATGATTCCGGATTTTCCGACAGAAACCAAAAAGTGGAAGAGAAATTCCGACTCTTCCAAAATTGCCCGGTGATCATATACCGTTCGGACTACCCCGTATTAGAAGATATCATCCGTAATAAAGTAAAAAAGGATCAGTTGCTGATTGACTGGTCGGATAAGAAAAAAGCATCGGTTGAGGTAAAACTGAACGAAGGTAAATTACACGTATATTTCAATAAAAAGAAGTTTCTTTTTAACACATCGCTTACTGATCCGGCGTCATTCGAAAACCTGGTTCATTGCATCATTGTTCTACTCCACATGGGATACGAAAAACCGGAAATCCAGGAAGGTATGGGGCTACTTAGTGCTGTTAAAATGCGGATGGAGTTGAAAAAGGGTGTTAAGGGATGTTACCTGATTGATGACACGTATAACAATGACCTCGACGGGTTGGAAATGGCGCTGGATTTCATGAACCGCCAGCGTCAGAAACCCGAAGCAATCCTGATAGTTTCAGATATACTCCAATCCGGACTACCTGAAAAAACATTGTATCAGGAGCTGGCCATGATGGCCCGGAAGCACGGTGTTTCCAGGGTAATCGGAATCGGTCCTGACATATCATTAAACAAGGCGTTCTACCCGGATGGATCAGTGTTTTATAGGGATACCCGTACTTTTTTAAAGGAAATTAACCGTTTTAATTTCCACGACCAATTAATACTGGTAAAAGGTGCAAGAGCTTTTAAAATGGAAAGTATTGTTAAAGCGCTGACCGATAAAATACACCATACTACACTTGAAATAAATATTTCGAACATGGTACATAACCTCAACTGCTACCGCAAAAGGCTCAAGCCCGGCACAAAGGTGATGGCTATGGTGAAAGCATTTGGTTATGGTAGCGGCAATTATGAAATCGCACATTTGCTTCAGTTTCATAAAGTGGATTATTTCGGCGTAGCTTATGCCGATGAAGGCATTGCATTACGATCAAACGGCATCAGCATACCAGTAATGGTTATGAATCCCGCCCCGGACAGTTACGATAAAATGGCAGCATACGACCTTGAACCAGAGGTATTCAGCCTGGGAATGCTAAGCGAACTGGATGAGTTTACCCGGCAAAATGACATAAAAATTAAAATACACCTGAAGCTGGATACGGGTATGCACCGGCTGGGTTTTGAACTGGATGAATTGGAGCAAATTCTGAAAATACTGGATGCGAACAAAAATATTGAGGTTGCCGGTATTTTTTCGCACCTGGCTGCTGCTGATGAATCCAAACACAGCGCATTCACACAGCTGCAGATTAGCCGGTTCAAAACAGCTTCAGACCTGATAATTAACAGGCTAAACATACAACCGGTACGTCATTTGTTAAACTCATCCGGAATTTTAAACTATCCGGAGGAACAGTTTGAAATGGTGAGGCTGGGAATCGGGTTGTATGGGTACGATCCTTCCGGTAAAATCAGTCATGAACTGAAACCAGTAAGCAGGTTAATATCCGTGATCTCCCAGATCAGGAAAGTGCGCGCAGGGGAGACCGTGGGGTACGGCAGAAAAGGGAAAACAACGGAAAATACAACGATTGCAACCATTGCTATTGGCTATGCCGATGGCTTCAGCAGGCGGCTGGGTAATGGCCGGGGAAGTGTATGGATAAATGGACATTTTAGGCCAACAGCAGGCGATGTTTGCATGGATATGACTATGGTTGATGTCACGGGTATTGAGGCGAAAGAAGGTGATGAAGTTGAAATTTTTGGACTCAATCAGTCTGTTGAGGCATTTGCTGCTGCATCGGAAACCATACCCTATGAAATATTTACCTCGGTGAGCGAACGGGTAAAAAGAGTGTATATGTACGAATCATAAGCTGATTTATCCACCACAACCAAGATTTTTCTTTAAATTCTGCATATTAATTCCACCGAAATCAATGCTGCGATCCGGTTTTTCGGTATTTGCTTTAACGGCCGGTTTGCCGGTTGGTTTTTTCTCCTTTTTCAACTTTTTCTTTTTTGAAATCATCACAGCAGAATTTTTTACGTTACGACTTATTTAATGATAATAACAACTATTTTGGAGGATTGATCTCGTATTTGATAAAAATATTTTAAACAAGGCAATTATGCAACGGTTGATACTGATTGGTGTATTCAACATCATGCTATATGGATGTAATACTAACAAGGCTGATAGAACCGAAAAGAGATTAAAAAACGAAAATTTTGACACCATCATAGCCTTTGGCTCTTGTGCACATGAATACGAACCACTTCCTGTATTTAATGCTATTGTAAAACACAATCCTGACATTTTTATCTGGTTGGGCGATATCGTGTATGGCGATACACATGATATGGCAGTTCTCAAAGAAAAATACGACACTCAAAAAGCCAAACCGGCATATCAGAAGCTGCTTTCTAATGTACGGGTGATCGGTGTTTGGGACGATCATGACTATGGGGTGAATGACGGAGGAAAAAATTATCCGATGAAAAACGAAAGTAAGGAATTGTTACTTGATTTTCTGGATGTCAGTGCTGACGATCCGGTAAGAGAGCGTCAGGGTGTATATTCTTCCCATGAAATTGAATCAAACGGTAAAATAATCAAAATAATACTTCTTGATACCCGGTACTTCAGAGACACACTGTTGCCTGCCGAAGATAGCAGGGCGAGGTATAAGATGAATGAAACGGGAGATATATTGGGGGAAGCGCAATGGAGTTGGCTCGAAAATGTACTTCGGACAAGCAGTGCTGATTTCACCATTATCGGAAGCGGCATTCAGGTGATTTCGGAAGAACAGGGGTATGAAAAGTGGGCCAATTTTCCGTCGGCACACCGGCGGCTTTTTAACCTGATAGTCAACATAAAACCCGGCCCGGTTATGCTGATCAGTGGAGACCGCCATATTGCCGAAATTTCCATGATAGAAATTGAAGGTTACGATCATCCTTTATATGACTTTACCTCAAGTGGCCTGACACATTCATGGGCGCAGGCATTTCAGGAACCAAACCGGCATCGTGTGGGTGATCTGATCACTAAAAAGAATTTCGGACTCATTAAGTTAAGGTGGGACAAGGGATCACCCACGGTAGTGTTTGAAATCCGTGGTGTTGAAGACGAGCAGTATCAGAAGCTTGAGGTGTCTTATTAACGAACGGAGTAGGTCAGGACGATTGAAATGTCAGGGAAGCGTCCGGGTCCATTGCTCCATGGGTTGCAGCTTGCCGGGCAGTTCGGTTTATGATAGCAAAAAGCAGAATGAATTTACTACAACGGCTCAAAATGTGCTGTAAAATGCCTTAAAAATTTCGACTCTTTAATAATCCTGAAACCTTTTGCCTGCTTTCTTCTTGTGAGCACTTTCTCAAAAACCTCAATTACATATTCAATGTGGCTCTGGGTGTAAACCCTCCGTGGTATGGCCAGCCGGACCAGTTCCATGGGTGCAGGAATCAACTTGCCGTTGTCATCATATTTCCCGAACATTACCGACCCGATCTCCACACAGCGAATACCGCCGGTCAGATATAAATTGGCAACCAGCGCCTGGCCAGGGTATTCCTCAACTGGTATGTGTGGATAAAAGGCCCTGGCGTCCACATACACGGCATGACCACCTATGGGTTTCATTACAGGAACACCCATTTCATCCAGCTTGTTGCCGAGGTATCCGGTACTCTTAATCCGATAATTCAGATAATCCGGATGAAATACCTCTTTCAGTCCTTGTGCGATGGCTTCCATATCTCTGCCGGATAACCCGCCATATGTTGAAAATCCTTCGGTGATGATCAGCGAATTATTGCACGCCTCTGCAAGGTTTTTGTTTTTCAATGCCAGGTATCCACCCATATTCACCAGCCCATCCTTTTTGGCGCTCATAATGGATCCATCGGCCAAAGCCAGCATCTCTTTGGCGATTTTTTTGTAAGACATATTTCCATAGCCTTCTTCCCTGTGGTGAATAAACCAGGCATTTTCAGCCACCCGGCAACTGTCGATCAGAAAAATAATCCCATATCTCTTACAAATATGCCGGACAGCTTTGGCATTTTCCATGCTCACAGGCTGCCCCCCACCGCTATTGTTTGTGACTGTGAGAATAACTGCCCCTACATTCGAAGGGCCAAATTCCTTTATCTTTTCTTCCAGTTTTACAACATCCAGATTGCCTTTAAAGGGGAGTTCCAGCAAGGGATCGTTGGCCTCTTCAACAACCATGTCAACGGCTTCCGCACCGGTTACTTCAATGTTGGCCCGGGTAGTGTCAAAATGCGTATTGCTGAAAAAAACTTTACCTTTCCCTCCCAGGTATCCATATAGAATTCGTTCTGCTGCTCTGCCCTGGTGGGTTGGCAAAATGTATGCACAACCTGTGAGGTTTCTTACGACCTTCTCCATTTTTTTCCAGGACTTTGATCCGGCGTAGGCTTCATCGCCTTCCATTATACCTGCCCACTGCGCAGAACTCATGGCAGAAGTACCACTATCGGTCAGAAAATCAATGATCACCTGATCGGAAGAGATTAAAAACGGATTGTAAAAGGCGTCACTCAGATATTGCTTCCGCTTACTTACGGAACTCAGATGAATGGGTTCTATCATCTTTATTTTGAAGGGTTCAATCGTTGTTTTAAAAGCCATAATAAAGATTTTTTTAAATTGTAATTTGCTCAATATTACATCAAAGAGGCAAGTAATAATATGATCAAAATCAGTCCTGTTTTCCCGTTACACTGTTGCACTGGAGCGGAAGTTCTCAACCGCCATAGCTTGTGAAGGAGGTTACATCCGTGACTTCTGCTGATATGAACAGTCATGGCATGACTAAATCCAATCAGGCACAAGTTTCGCTATCCCGCAGGCCAGTGCTGGAAGACTTGCTTTAGATCAGAGGGTGTTCCAAAACTGAATGCAGGATGATGGAATTCGAAAGCCAATGCCCTGCGCTGCCCCTAGATCCTCTGAAGCCTGCCTGCCGGTAAGGCAAGGCAGAGGGAGGCCCACCGCACCTTCCAAGCAACTGGTCTGAGCGCCCGCCCGGCTGAGCCATTCGGACGGGTCAGCTTAGACCCTTTATGTTTTCCTCTCATTCATTAAAGCAGGCTAATAGCTAAAATTCGAGGGATATTTACACAAAACTGGTGTCCCAATACTAAAAACAGGAAGATACACAGAAAGGTCAAATACCTCCGGAAATTTCTCATACATGTATTGCCCTGTTATCGGTTGCTGCCAGGCAGGCTTCTTTAAGCGCTTCGGTAAAGGTAGGATGTGCATGCGACATTCGCGCAATATCTTCTGCAGAGGCACGGTATTCCATAGCCACAACGGCTTCGGCAATCATATCAGCCGCCCTCGGGCCAATCATATGAACACCAAGTATTTCATCGGTAGTTTTATCTGCAAGCACTTTGATCAGGCCGTCAATATCCATGCTGGCACGTGCTCTTCCTGAAGCCCGGAAGGGGAATGAGCCGGTTTTATATGCTCTGCCCGAATCTTTCAGTTCTTCTTCGGTATAACCAACCCCTGCCACTTCTGGCCAGGTATAAACGACACCCGGAATAAGCCGGTAATTAATATGGGGTTTCTGGCCGGCTAACTGTTCGGCAACTAAAATTCCTTCTTCCTCCGCCTTATGTGCAAGCATGGCCCCTTTTACCACATCACCGATGGCATAAATATGTTCCACATTGGTCTGAAGTTGATCATTGACTTCAATTTGACCGTTGTTACTAACTTTTACGCCAGCATTTTCAAGATCTAACCCATCCGTGTAAGGCCTTCTACCTACTGACACCAGGCAATAATCGCCTTTAATTTCTATGTTTTGCCCTTTGGGTGTTTCTGCCATCACAGTTACCTCTTTACCTTTTACTTGTACGCTGGTCACCTTATGACTCAGATAAATGTCAAACCCAAGCTTTTTTAATACTTTTTTCAATTCTTTCCCCAGGGTGCCATCCATTGTAGGAATAAGGCTGTCAAGAAATTCGACTACAGAAACCTTAGCCCCCAGGCGGGCATATACCGAACCAATTTCCAAACCGATCACTCCGCCTCCGATTACGATCAGGTGGTTGGGTACTTCCTTTAAGTTCAGGGCTTCGGTGCTGGTGATAATCCTTTTCTTGTCAATTTTAATAAACGGGAGCGTTAAAGGTTTGGAACCTGTAGCAATGATCACCTTATCCGTGGTAATTGTTTCGTTTTTTCCCTCCGATGAAATTTTAATGCTATGGCTGTCTGAAAATGATCCAAGGCCGTGAAAAACATCGATTTTATTCTTTTTCATGAGAAAATCTATGCCTCCTGTAGAGTGATCTACCACCTCGTCCTTTCTTTTGATCATTTGTTTCAGGTTGACTTTCGGAACCTGAATATCAATGCCGTGTGTCTTAAATGTATGCATGGCATTATGAAAGTGCTCCGAAGAATCGAGCAGGGCTTTTGAAGGAATGCATCCTACGTTAAGACATGTTCCTCCGAGTGTATTGTACTTTTCAACTATTGCGGTTTTAAAGCCGAGTTGTGCGCAGCGAATAGCCGCTACATATCCACCGGGTCCTGAACCGATTATGGTTACATCGTATTTCATATTTTATTTGAATTATGAATGCCGAATTTTGATTTTGAAATTGATTTACCTGTTATCAACATCTAATAATCAATGATTTGCGGTTCTATATTCAATTAATTAGTGTCTGTCCATAAAGTCCGCAAATTTAAAAAAATGCCGTACCTACCCTGACTGCCGTCAGGCAGGAATGATTTTTATATTGACCCACCCCTACACCCCCGCCTGCGGCGGGGGAATTATTGGTATTCCTGCCTGCCGGTCTCCGGTCTCTTACGCTAAAGCTTCAGCGACAGCGTGCGGCCAAAGCCTCTGGCGACGGCACGCAGGCATGGCATTTTTTTTAAATCTCAAATCATCATTACTTTATAGACAGACTCTAATTAGTTCAAATCTCCAGCATCAACCGTGCCGGGTCTTCGAGCAACTCTTTTAGCCGAACCAGAAAACTTACCGACTCCCTGCCGTCGATGATACGGTGATCGTATGACAATGCCAGGAACATGACGGGCCTCACAACTACTTCCCCGTTCTCAGCTACAGGCCTTTCCACGATATTATGCATTCCCAGTATGGCAGATTGCGGAGCATTAATGATCGGGGTGGACAGCATGGAACCAAACACACCTCCGTTGGTGATGGTAAATGTGCCTCCGGTCATTTCCGGGATACTCAGTTTGTTTTCACGGGCTTTGGTTGCCAGCCGGATCACTTCTGATTCTATCTCATTGAAATTCAAAGATTCCGCATTGCGAATTACCGGTACCACAAGTCCTTTCGGTGCAGATACCGCAATGGAGATATCTACAAAATCATGGTAGATAATTTCATCACCGTCAAGCGAGGCATTCACCGCCGGCCATTCCTTCAGGGCGATGCAGCATGCTTTTGTAAAAAATGACATGAACCCGAGGCCGACTCCGTACTTTTCCTTGAAGGATTCCTTGTATTTTTTACGGAGATCCATAATTGGCTTCATGTTCACTTCGTTGAATGTAGTGAGCATTGCCGTTTCATTTTTTACTGCAACCAGACGGCGAGCTACTGTTTTCCTCAACCTCGACATTTTTTCTCTTCGCTCTTCGCGGCTGTAGGTGCCGGCCCATTCTTCAGATACTTTGGGCGCTTGTTCTTTAGGTTTTGCAGCTGCTTCTGCTTTCATTGCATCCTCTTTTGTGATCCTTCCGCCTACCCCTGTACCAGTTACCTGCCCTGGCTCGATCCCTTTTTCCTCCAGTATCTTGCTTGCGACAGGCGACGGATGTCCGGAGGCATAGCCTGCTTTATCAGCCGGTGTGAGAGAAGCAGCAGCTTTTTCGGCCACAGAAGCTTCAGCAGGCGCCGGACCTTCTGTAACTTCGATCTTACATAATGTATCGCCTATTTGCAACGTATCTCCCTCGTTGGCAACGAGCCGTAAAATTCCGTTGCCTTCTGCCGGCAACTCAAAAGTTGCTTTATCCGATTCTATCTCTGCTATAATTTCATCAAGTACCACGTAATCCCCTTCGGATTTCAACCAGGCGGCAATGGATACCTCGGTAATCGATTCACCAATTTCGGGCACTTTCATTTCCACTACCTCCCCTGTTTTTTTTGACGAATCCGACGAGAGAGTCGATGGTGTTTCTTTGACTTCCGCAGGTGGTACAGCGTCTGCTGTTTTCCCGGCCGCAGCACTCGGATGAATCTCACAGATCAGGTCTCCGATGGCCAGCTCAGCTCCTTCTTCTGCTTTAATAATTAGTTTTCCGGCAACTTCAGCAGGTAACTCGAAGGTAGCTTTATCCGATTCCAACTCACAAATCTCTTCATCCATCTCCACCATATCCCCATCCTTTTTCAGCCATGCCGATAAGGTTACTTCCGTTATTGACTCTCCTATTTCAGGTACTCTGATTTCCATGTTTATCTAATTTATAAATAACTTTAATCCTTTTTATGAAAAGGCGGTTTCAATGATTTCGTGTTGTTCAAGTGTATGAATTTTGGCATATCCCGTAGCTGGCGAAGAACTTGGTTTACGTGAGATCAGCTTTATTTTGCTACCTGATATTTCCGGCATCATTCTTAAAATAAATGACCAGTATCCCATATTAACCGGTTCTTCCTGCACCCAGTACAGCTCCGGGTTTTTGTACGTTGCGATCATATCTTCGATCTGCAAATCAGGAAAAGGGTAGAGTTGTTCCACCCTGATGATGGCTATGTCTTTTCTCTTATGCGTTTCCTGATACTCCTGCAGATCATAGTATATTTTGCCTGAGCATAGAATCACACGCTTTACCTTCGACTTGGTTACAAACGTATCCCCGATTATCTCTTTGAAATGGCCAGAAGTAAATTCTTCCAGAGGAGATACCACTTTGGGGTTTCGCAGCAATGATTTCGGTGACATAACAATCAGAGGTTTCCGGAACGGCCATGCCAGCTGACGTCGGAGCAGGTGAAAGAAATTAGACGGCTTAGTAACGTTGGCAACAATAATATTAAATTCTGCAGCAAGTTGCAGGTATCGTTCAGGCCGGGCATTGGAGTGCTCCGGCCCCTGGCCTTCATAGCCGTGAGGTAAGAAAAGGACCAGACCGTTCATTCGTTGCCATTTTGTTTCGGAAGGTATCAGAAACTGGTCGATAATCACCTGTGCACCATTGGCAAAGTCGCCAAACTGGGCTTCCCATATGGTTAGGGCATTGGGATTTGCCATGGCATAACCAAATTCAAAACCTAATACGGCAAACTCAGAAAGCAGCGAGTTATATATCTCAAATGTGCCTTGCTTGTCATCCACATAATCCAGGCTGTTATATGCCTCGTTTGTTTCAGCATCACGCAAAACGGCATGCCGGTGTGAAAAAGTACCCCGTTGTACGTCCTGGCCGCTTATCCGAACGGTATGTCCTTCAAGTAAAACCGAACCGTATGCCAGCAGTTCCGCTCCTGCCCAGTTCAGTTTTTTGTCGTTAAAAAACATTTCCTTCCGCTGTTTAATCGTCTTTTCTATCTGCTTGATGGGTTTAAATCCCGAAGGAGTAGTAATCAGGCATTCAGCAACTTTTTTTATTATTTCTTTCGAAATAAATGTATCGGGTGACCGGTCGAAATCTGCCGGATTTGATCTTCTGAGCTCTTTCCATTCCTTTTCAAGTTCCTGGTAGTGATACGGAAGGGGTTTTTGCTTCACCATGTTGAGCCGGTCCTGCAATAATTTCCGGAAGTCCTTATCCATCGATTTTGCAAGCTCTGCGTCCACATCGCCCCGGTCGATGAGCGTTTTGATATACACTTCCCTTGGATTGGGATGCTTGGAAATAATATTATATAAAGACGGCTGCGTAAATTTTGGCTCATCGCTTTCGTTATGGCCATGCCGGCGGTAGCAAACCATGTCAACGAAAATATCACGATTAAATCTGGCTCTGAATTCGGCCGCAAGGTTTACGCAAAAAACCACCGCTTCCGGGTCGTCACCATTTACATGCAACACAGGGGAGTCAATGATCTTTGCCACATCTGTACAATATATGCTTGATCTTGCATCTTCAAAATCAGTTGTGAAACCCACCTGATTATTTATCACAAAATGGATGGTACCACCCGTATAATAACCGTCAAGCTTTGACATCTGTACCAGTTCATATATGATACCCTGTCCGGCAATTGCGGCATCGCCATGAATGAGGACAGGCAATATTTTATTGTAATTTTTGCCATACTGTGCATCTGCTTTGGCCCTCACAAAACCTTCAACTACCGGATTTACCGCCTCCAGGTGTGAGGGATTGGGCGCTAGTTTAAGGTTGATGGTTTTTTTGTCCGGCGTTTTGATCTCACTGGAAAATCCCAGGTGGTATTTAACATCACCGTCTCCCATAGTCAGGTCCGGTTCGGCGGTTCCTTCAAACTCGCTGAAAATCTGTTCGTACGTTTTACCCATAATATTGGCGAGTACATTCAGTCGTCCCCTGTGGGCCATACCAATCACTACCTCCTCCACGCCAAAATCAGCGCTTCGGTTAATAATGGCGTCCAAGGCTGCAATGGTCGTTTCGCCACCTTCAAGTGAAAACCGTTTCTGACCCATGTATTTGGTATGAAGGAAATTTTCGAATACAACGGCTTCGTTAATCTTTCTCAAAATGCGCTTTTTCTCTTCAATGGTGGGGTTAAAGTGTAGTGATTCATATTCGATTTTTTTTCTGAACCAGCTAAGAATATCAGGATCACGCATATACATATACTCGAACCCGATCGTACCTGCATATATTTTCTTCAGTGCCGCATCGATTGCTCTTAAACTGGCCCGTCCGATGCCGATTTCAGCCCCAACATCAAATTCCGTGTCAAGGTCCGTTTCACTCAGACCATGATCTGACAATGCAAGCAGCGCTTTGCGGTCTTTTCTTTTTCGAACCGGATTGGTGTTGGCTTCGAGATGGCCCCTTGTACGCCAGGCAAAAATGTAATTCCTTACCTTGATTTCCTTCGAGATATCACCTGCAAGAAATTCCGTGCCTTCCTCGCCAAACTTCTGAATCGAAAAATCAAATCCCTCAAAGAATTTCTGCCAGCTTAAATCTACTGATTGCGGTTCAGCCTGGTAGGATTTGTACAATTCATCGATGTACGATCCATGCGCATTGGAGATATATGAGTATTTATCCATTGTTTAATTTCTTACAGAAAACAAAGCTATGAATCTTTATTTTAAATGTATAACCGCTTAAACGGTTATACAAATATTACTGATTTATAAACATTTACAAGATGGATATGCCTAATACTGCTTGATTGAACAAATAATCAGAAGATTTACTGAAAGGTATTTAGCGAAAGCAGAATTTATTATTATCAGGAATATTTGTAAATTACATGTTCAGACAATTTTTTTTATGCAAATTTTGTAAAGATAATGATACGAAAAGCAGCCATAAGTCACAAAATGTATTCGTAGTTATCCAAAAGTACAATCAATGAAATTTAATTATCCCGGTCAATTAATTACCACTAACGGGAATCAGCTTGTATTTTAATGAAAAATACGTTCAACCCTCATCCCGGAGTATTTATTAAAGAAAGTTGGATGCTCTGGTTGTTCATTCTGGGCATAAACAACATTTCTGCACAGACATTTACTGCGGATAAACTCAGCATGCTTGCTGAAAAACAATTTGCTTCGGTAATTACCGAACTTCGTGAAACACTGTCAATCCCTAACGATGCTTCCTATCCGGTACATATCAAGTTAAATGTAAAATGGGCTGAAGAAGCCTTTTTAAAACGAAATTTTGTCATACGTAAACTAACAACAGACGGGCCTCCCATACTTGTAGCTTCACGAAAAGGAAACCGGCCCCAAAAAACAGTTTTATTCTATCTTCAGATCGACGGGCAGCCGGTTGATTCCTCCAGGTGGGATCAGGAAAGTCCTTATAAACCAGTATTAAAGGAGTTCGACGGAACAAAATGGCAGACGATTTCATGGGGTAACATGGATCATTATGATCCGGAGTGGCGGATCTTTGCCCGTTCTGCATCAGACGCCAAAGGTCCGGTGGCTATGTTTCTTGGGGCGATTGATATCATTGATGCACAAGAATTCCAGCCTGATTTTGATATCAAGGTGATCATGGATTTTGAAGAGGAACTGGGATCTCCGCATTTGCCAGATGCAGTAAAGAAATACAAGGATGAGCTTATGGCCAATCTGCTGGTGATACTCGACGGTCCGAGGCACATCAGCAACAAACCCACGCTCACATTCGGGGCCCGTGGAATAACCACGATTACCCTGAAGGTATTTGGCCCCAGGGTTCCACAACACAGCGGCCACTATGGTAACTATGTACCCAATCCGGCTCTCCGGCTTAGCAGGTTACTGGCCTCGATGAAAGATGAAAACGGAAGGGTGACCATCCCCGGGTATTACGATGGCGTAGTACTCGATAATCAAACAAAAGCGATACTTCGCCAGGTGCCCGATGATGAAACGTTCATACGACAAGAATTAGGGATTGCGGACATTGATCGTGTAGCTGATAATTACCAGGAATCCATTCAGTATCCGTCGCTTAACATAAGAGGCATGCAATCAGGATGGATCGGTTCACAGGTACGTACCATTATACCTGCCACGGCTACCGCTGAAATTGACGTACGGCTGGTACCGGAAACAAGTTCGGACCGACTGATAGAACTTATCAGGACACATATAGAAAAACAGGGATTCCATTTTGTAGAGGGTACGCCCACTGATGAAGAACGAATGAAATATTCCAGGCTCATTTCGATGCAATACGAAAATTCATATGCTGCATTTCGGACACCTTTTGATTCTGACATTGGGATTTGGCTTACTAGTGCTATGTCCAGAGCTTTCGGAATTGAGCCCATTAGGAAAAGGATGTCAGGTGGATCAATTCCGATATCGCCTTTTGTTTCTACGCTTAATATTCCTGCTGTAACAGTTCCAACTGTAAATTCTGATAACAATCAGCACAGCCCTAATGAAAATATCAGACTGGGAAATATTAAAGAAGGGATCATAGTTTGTCTTGCTATACTGACAGAAAAGATGAAATAATAGTCTGTATAGTTTATAGAAGATATATCATTCGTTTTGCTACTTTCAGAATTTCTTCTTACTCAGATCCCAGTAGTTGGGTTCGGCTTCGCTTGTTTGTTGATTCCAGTAGTCGGCAGTTACATGATGGCCGTCTAGTGTACGGAGGTTGCGTTGGTAAACGGATACCACCGGATTAAAAATAATGTCTGTTACACCCACCACCCATGTAGGGGGAAGCATTTCAGGTTCTTCATCCACTTTTGGTTCTTCATCCACTTTTGGTTCTTCACCTTCAGCGGCAGGTGGTTTTGGCACCGGCTTAGGAGGGTTTTCTTCTGTCAGCACCTCGTAACCGTTGTGTTCCAATAGTTTTTTTAGAAATTCCTTGCGTTCCCGGGAAGCCTCATTTTCGACGACCCGTACCCTTATGCCGTCAATCTCTTTTTCAATATGCTTTCCCTTGTTTATAAATAACATACCTGAGTTTTAGTACATGTCTGAAAATAATTGATCGCTCATTTCTACCATGTAATCAAACACGCCGCTTGTAAAACCGGTGATCACCATACCCAGCACACATATCACCAGGCTAATTTTCATAGGTAGATTACTTTTAAAAAATGGAATAGGCGTATCACTTTTTTCAATAAACATGGTCTTGATAATAAGTAAATAATAGTACAATGAAATGATCGTGTTCAACACAGCAATCAATACTAAAATGTAATATCCTTTTTCTGCAGCGGCTGTGAAAAGGAAAAACTTACCAAAAAACCCAGCGATAGGCGGTATACCTGCCAAAGAAAACATAGCCAGCATCATCACCAGACTTAATTTGGGATTTGTCCCGTAAAATCCTTTATAATCATCAATCGATTCTTTTCCGGTTTCCGCAGAAATGGCTGAAACCACGCCGAAAGCCGCCAGGTTTGAAAACATATATACCAACATGAAATATACCACGGTGGCGACACCAAAGGCGGAATTGTTGATCACCCCCAGCATGATGAATCCTGCCTGGGCGATGGAAGAGAATGCCAGGAATCGTTTGATATTTCGCTGCCTGATTGCAAATAAATTACCAACAGTAATCGTAATGATTATGATTATGTAAATCAACGGGTCCCATATGTCGTTTAATGAAGCAAACACGGTATTCAGCACAATGAGCAATATGAATACTGCTGAACCTTTGGACACCACTGACAAGTACGAAGTTAAAGCAATAGGTGATCCTTCATAAACATCGGCTGCCCACAGATGGAAGGGAACCAGTGAAATTTTAAAACTTAATCCGGTAAAAATCAGGACTAATCCCAGCACTGACAAAGTACTTCCATCTATCAACTGACCTGCACCTTCGAAATACATTGTTCCGGTTATTGCATAAATCAATGAGATACCAAAGAGAATGATTCCTGAAGAAAATGCGGCAAGTAGAATCAGTTTAATACCCGCTTCTGCTGATTTACTATTGTAGTAATCATATGCGGCTAGTGCGGCAAGTGGAATAGTAGCAAGTTCGAGACCCAGATAAAACATCAGGAAATGACCCGAGGAAATCATGTATCCCATGCCTATTAGCGTTGATAGCAACAAAATCATGAATTCACCGATTCTTTTTTGCTGATTGACATGACTAAACCATCCCCACGATTGCAGAAGTATGATTAAGGTTGAGAAATTCAGGATATTTTTCATCATTGCCTGGAGCGGTCCCGTTTGATACATACCTCCAAAAAGTAATCCCGACTTGGCAGGGAACAATCCTGATACCGTTACAATGAATACCAAAAAGATTGAAAAATAATAAAATTGTTTTCGTTTGTCGGCATCGAAGCTAAGGTCGGCAATCAGGATGACCAACACTGCAGTTACCAGTAGCAGTTCGTTTCGCATCAAAAATATTTCTGAAAAACTCATTTATCTCAAAATTAAATTACTTACTCGTAACATAATTCATTAATTCAATCGCCTAATTATTGGTTCCAGACTTGTCATGATCATTTCGCTAAGCCAAAACGGAACCAATCCAATGGCGACGATAAAAAGAAGCAATGAAATAACGGAAATTTTTTCATACCATTTGGCATCTGTAAGTTTGTTGTTTGCCTCCTCTTTAACTTTTTCCATCAGCATTTTGGCAATAACCCTGAGTATATAAACAGCCGCCACCACAATAGATGAAATAGCGATTACCGTAATCACCCTGTAAAAAGGTTCCGGGTGGCTGAATGCACCTACAAAGATTGGCAATTCTGCCACAAAACCACTTAAACCCGGCATTCCAAGCGAGGCCAGGCCAGCAATTACATATGCTACCGACAAAAAAGGCATGACCTTCAGCAGCCCGCTCATTTCGCTTACCATTCGTGTATGTGTTCGGCCATAGATCATCCCTATTAAACCAAAGAATAGTGCCGTAATTAATCCGTGTGAAATCATCTGTAAAACGGCCCCGTTGAGAGCGGTTTTTGTAAGCATGAGCAACCCAAATAATATCAGACCTACATGGCTCACCGAAGAATAGGCGTTTATGTATTTAAGGTCACGTTGCATAACAGCGCTAAGTGCACCGTATATTACACCTATGGTTACAAAAATCAGGAAGAATGTAGCCATTTCACTCGCTGCATCCGGAAGAAGATAGATAGCCACTTTCAGCACACCATATCCACCCAGTTTCATCAAAACACCAGCATGCAACATTGATACAGCTGTTGGGGCTGACGCATGACCGTCTGGAGACCAGGTATGAAAAGGGAAAAGGGCACTTATGACTCCAAATCCAACAAACACCATGGGGAAAAAGAATCGCTGAGCATCTATTGGAATATTCACTTTCGAAATTTCAAGAATATTAAAGGTCAAAGCACCGCCATCAGGTGCAGAGTTGAAATATATTCCCAGGATGCCAACAAGCAAGATAGCGGATGCTCCCATCAGCATTAATGTCAGCTTCATGGCCGAATATTCTTTTGGTCCGGTACCCCATATGCCAATCAGGAGGTACATGGGTATAACTGCCAGTTCGAAGAACATAAACATAATGAACAGGTCGAGGGAGATAAAAAACCCGAAGACACCTGTTACAAGTAAAATAAGCCAGAAAAAGAATTCTTTTACCAGGTCTTTCATAAGCCAGGAGGCAAATACGCCTGCAAAAACCACAATTCCCGTAAGGACAATCAGGCCAACTGCAATGCCGTCAACCCCGATGCTGTATCTTATGTTCAATGATTCATACCAGGTGAAGTCCTGATAAAAAAGTACTTCATCAATGTTTCCGGCATTTCTTTCAGCCATGTACATGTAGAGCAAAACAAATACAAGCAAAAGCTGCACAGACATCCCAATCGCGGTCACAATCCGAGCATTCCTGGTATCTTTTACAAGCACGATACCTGCCAGGGTCATTATCGGAACAAGAAGCAGTATGTTTAAATTATACGTGAGCATTTAATTCGGATAATAAAAAAGATAAAACAGTGTTGCGATCAATATCCCGGTAAGAAAAACCAAGGCATATTGATGGATGTTTCCGGATTGAAATTTTCTGATTCTGAAGGATAAGGCAACGGTTGTGTTGCCTGTAAGGTTCATGAACCCATCTACAATATGCCTGTCAAACCAAACTACTGGCATTGAAATTAAATTAAATATGATTTTCTTTGTAATAAAAATATAAATTTCATCTACATAGAACTTCTCTTTAGTCACGGAATAAAATGCTCCAAGCGATGCAGCTATTTTTTGCGAACGAGCGCTTTCTTTTTTGTACAAGGCGGCGGCAATAAAAATTCCCGCAAGTGCAATTCCTACTGATGGTAAGGCAATGTTCCAATGGAAATGTGTATCGAATGGAATGCCGTCCGTTGTAACCAGGTGACTGAAAGGCAGGAATCCTGCAAAGAGGGTTCCGAAGGCAAGAATCCACAAAGGAATAGTCATCGATGCCGGCGATTCCTGAATGTTTTCATAGGTTCTTTCCTTACCCCAGAAAACCTTGAAGTAAAGCCGGAACATGTAAAAGGCTGTCAGACCTGCAACCAAATATTCCACAGCAAAATATAGCTTGTTTGATGCATAGGCAGCCGCCAGAATCTCATCTTTGCTGAAGAAGCCTGAAAATGGAGGAATACCTGAAATGGCCAGCGTGGCAATGAGAAACGTAATGTGCGTAGCGGGCAAGTGTTTTCGTAAATTTCCCATGTCTTTCATTTCATTGCTGTGTACAGCATGAATGATGGATCCTGCGCCAAGGAACAACAACGCCTTAAAGAAGGCATGGGTAAACAGGTGAAACATAGAAGCGGTAAATCCGAGCCCGGCTTCCCCGCTGTAACCTGAAACACCCAGTGCCATCATCATATAGCCTATTTGCGAGATAGTGGAGTAGGCGAGTATCTTTTTTATATCTGTTTGTGTAATGGCTATAAGTGCAGCAAATAAAGACGTAAATGCACCGATAAAAGCAATCACTTCCAGTGCTTCCGGAGCTGCCAGGCTGTAAACGGTAAACATCCTTGCAACAAGGAAAACCCCTGCAACCACCATAGTGGCAGCATGGATAAGGGCAGATATTGGTGTCGGGCCTTCCATTGCATCCGGCAGCCAAATGTGAAATGGAAACATTGCCGATTTACCTGCACCGCCCATGAATACCAGTATCATAGCCCAGGTGAGTGTGGATAAACCCAGGAAGACACCTCCTATGGTTTGTGTTATAAGCGGCCCGTTAGGGTCGGTGATTTCTGAAAAACTGAACGTTCCCGTATAATAAGATAGCATCAATATTCCGATCAAAAAACCAAGATCGGCAAACCGTGTGACGATAAACGCTTTTTTTGCGGCTGCTACGGCAGAAGGTTTTTGATAATAGTGTCCGATCAGCAAGTACGACGACAACCCGACTAATTCCCAGAAAACGTATATCTGAATGAGGTTTGTAGCCAGAACAAGGCCCAGCATGGCAAATGAAAACAACGACAGAAAGGTAAAATACCTTGCATAACCATCGTCGCCTTTCATATACCCTGTACTGTAAATATGTACCATAAGCGATACAGTAGTTATCACCACCAGCATCATCACCGATATCGAATCAATCAGGATACCCATATCAATCACAAGCGTATCAGAAAGTCGATACCACGTAAATGAAGCAGCTTCGATCGCTGTATATGATTCAGATGCATTCAGAAAGAAATACTGGATTGCAGCGAAATAGGACAATACAGTGGCAATACCAATAGCCCCAATCGAAATTGCTGCAGTGAACGAGGGTTTGAGTTTGCCACTGAGAATTCCTGTAAAAAGAAATGCGGCAAACGGAAGAATAAGGATCCAGATCGTATATTGATAGTTTCCCATATCCTTTCAATCAGTACTTCATTTCGGTAACCTCATCCACATCAATAGAGCGGATGTTTCTGTATAAATTAATAAAAATGGCGATGGCCACCGCCGCCTCAGCCGCTGCAATACCGATCACAAAAAGAGCGAAAAAGTGGCCTTCAAGCCTTTCGGGATATAAATACCTGTTTATGGCAACGAAATTAATGTTCACCGCATTCAGCACGAGCTCAACACTTATGAGCATTGTAATCATGTTTTTTCGCGTAAGAAATCCATATACGCCGATGAAAAAGATCAGCGTGCTTACTATCAGGATGTGCGACAAAGGGATGTCTTCAATCATGATTCAGGCTTCTTTTCACGTTTTGCAATTACAATCGCTGCAATCATTGCAGCCAGCAACAATACACTGATAACTTCAAAGGGCAGTACATACCCATATTTACCATAACTAAGCAGTTGCGTGCCTATTTCAAATACTGTGATTTCAGGGCTATCAGCAACTACCGGTTTAAATGTATGGGTAGATATCACTGACAAGGCAACACCTGCCCCGATCAACGATACCAGTGCAGCAATGATAAACTCCAAAGGTTTTACCACCTGGAGTTTTTCACTAAGATGGCTTGTCAGCAGTATTGAAAAAATGAACAATACCACAATACCACCCATATAAACAACTATCTGCACGGCCGCCAGAAACATATAATCGAGCACGAGATAAAAGATGGCAACTCCAATGAGCACAAACAACAGATAAATGGCTGCCCGTAATAACTTCCGGGAGGTAACAGACATAATTGCAAATATCAGCACCAATGCTGAGCCCATGTAAAATGTAATGGCAAATACAGAAATCAGCGTACTCCCTCCATGAGTTTTGATGCGGGTTTATTCAACACTTTGGTAAGTTGCGACCTGTCGAATACGGCATGTTCAAAATCCTGTGACATTTTAATGGCATCTGTCGGACAGGACAAAATACACAGGTTACAGAATGTGCACATCGACAAATGATATACAAACTTGTCGATTACCTTTTTCTTCTTGCCGTCAGGCATTTCAATTCGCTTGTTTATAATCTCGATAGTACCGTTCGGGCAGGCAACTTCACAGGCCGAACATCCGGTGCACCTATGCTCATTACTCTCACTATGGGTAAGTACAACCTCCCCGCGAAACATGTCAAACATTTTTAGTGTTTCTCTGTTTTCGGGGTATTGTTGTGTGATAATTTCTTTGGGATGTGATATATAGTGGCCGGTTACGGCCATGCCCTTAAAAAGTGTTTTCAGGGCGCTGAATATGCTGCTTATATATTTTACTATGGCTTTCATACGTTAAAAATGCCAACCCATTAAGACAATAAATGCCATGAACAGAATATTTACAAGATTTATAGGTAACAGATATTTCCATTCCAGCCGTAGCAACTGATCGATACGTAAACGCGGGAATGTCCATTTAAACCACATCATAAGGAATATAAGGAAAGCGACTTTCCCAAAAAACCAGAATAACGATGGAATAAAATCCATGATCCTGTTGAATCCTTCCCAGTTTCCGATGTGGAATGGCATCCATCCTCCAAGGAAAACAGTGGCTCCGATACCTGCTATGATAAACATATTTACAAATTCTGCGAGGAAGAAAAAAGCAAACTTCAGGCCTGAATACTCGGTATGGAAACCTGCCGTAAGCTCCGATTCGGCTTCCGGCAGATCAAATGGCCCCCGGTTGGTTTCGGCGGTACCCGCTATCATAAAAATAGTGAAAGCAATCAGGGCAGGAATATGTCCGCGGAAAATCCACCAGCCTGCTTCCTGGCTTGCAATGATCTCTGAAAACTGCAAGCTTCCGGCAAGGACAACCACCGTAAGCAACGACAAACCAACAGAAAGTTCATAACTCACCACTTGGGCGCCGCTACGCATTGCACCGATTAGTGAATATTTATTGTCACTCGACCAGCCGGCAATGAGAATCCCGATCACGCCGAGGGATGAAACCGCCGTCAGATAAAGGATCCCAATGTCAAAGTCGAGGGCGTGTAGTCCTTTGGCAAACGGCATCGCTCCCAGCGCCATAAAAGTAGAAAGGATAATGATGAATGGAGCAAGGTTAAAAAGGAACTTATCCGCATTTTTAGTTACCAGAGGCTCTTTTAAAATTAGTTTTATGGCGTCAGCAGCCGTCTGAGCGATTCCCCACTTACCTACACGCATTGGCCCCAGCCTCAACTGAAAAAATGCTGCAATTTTCCTTTCGGCATACACCAGTATCAATCCCAGCAGGGTAAATAACATCATGAAGGCAAAAGCAATGATTATAAATTCAATTATAGTTACCGCTGAAGGGGATAAATTGACGCTCAGGCTTGTATGTATCGAATCAGTTAAACTTTTAAAGTCGTAAATGTTCATAAGGCTATCTGTCAATATCAGGTATCACAAGATCAAGAGTTGACATAATGACCACCAGGTCGGCAATTTTTACTCCTTTTGCCATGTGATTCAAAGCCGACAGATTTGAAAATCCCGGAGACCTGAATTTCAGCCTGTAAGGGCTTTTACCACCTTCGCTTATGATATACACGCCAAACTCTCCTCTTGCCGTTTCAACCTTCTGGTAATACTCGCCTTTGGGGAGCTTGATGACTGCCTTGGTTTTTACCTTATAATCACCTTCCGGAATATTTTCTATCAATTGTTCAATGATCGACATCGATTCCCACATTTCCTGAATCCGTACTTTGTAACGGGCATACGAATCACCTTCTTCTCTGAGTACTTCATTAAATTCAACCTGTGGATATGCGCTGTAAGGATTATGTTTTCTGACGTCATTTGAGAACCCGGATGCCCGTCCTGTAGGTCCTGTTACTCCAAATGAAATAGCGTCTTCCTTGGAAAGTATGCCGATACCTTTGGTTCTCATTTCAAAAATAACATTACCGGTAAGCAACTGGTCATACTCAGGGAGTTTTTGCCTGAAATGTTCAACAAATGCTTTTGTACGCTTCTGGAAGTTTGGGTGAATATCAAACATCAATCCGCCCGGCACATTGTAATTCATGGTTAGACGCGCCCCACAGGTTTCTTCGAAAATATCGATGATCATTTCGCGGTCTCGAAATCCGTACAAAAAGGAAGTTATGGCTCCCAGGTCCATGCCAAATACGCCCCACCAAAGCTGGTGTGATGAAAGCCGTGTAAGCTCGGAGATAATGGTACGGATCACTTTTACGCGCTCCGGCATTTCCACCTCAAGGCCTTGCTCTACGGCCAGCGACACCGCTTCGTTATTCATATGCGACGAGAGGTAATCCATTCTGTCGGTGAGGTGGATAATCTGGGCATATGTATCCTTCTCACACATTTTTTCGATGCTGCGATGTATGTATCCAAGGTGTGGCTCTACATTATGAATGGTTTCACCTTCGAGGGTAAGCATAAGCCGCAACACACCGTGAGTGGATGGGTGCTGGGGCCCCATATTGATAAAATATTCCTGGGTTTCGAGAGGTTTGCCAGTGTTTGTATTTGTAGCTGTTTCTGCCATTTGTATCTATAATTCAATAATATTTACTTTGTCAACATAATCTTTCCGTAGTGGATATCCCACCCAGTCATCATCAAGAAAAATCCTTCTCAGATCGGGATGATTCCGGAATATTATTCCAAACAGGTCAAATACTTCTCTTTCATGAAACTCAGCAGTTTGCCATATATCAGAGACCGTATCAATTTCAGGATTTTCACGACTGTCGATTTTTGCTTTCAAGACTACATTATGTCCATGTGTTGTGGATTTCAGGTGATATACCACGGTCATGTGATCGGGCCAGTCTACACCTGTGAGGCAAAAGAGGTAATCAAACAGGGTATCTTCTGATTCGCGGAGATTTTTTGCAAGATCATGGAGCTTGGCGGAAGGAACGGTAGCATTCATATAGCCTCCGGTTATCTCAAACTCGGCTTCCGGTACAACAGATAGAATTCTTTCTTTTAGTTGCTCCTGTTCCATCATCCTTTTGCTCATATAAAATTTCCAACGGCTTACGCGGTCTGCACAGGGTTGACGTGATCTGCACCATTGACCACAGAATATGTATTATAATAAAAAGGACCTCTTGAAATGGCACACGCTCCCATAGCAATCACATATTTAGAGTCAGCAATCTGATCGTAGAGCCGTTTAAGTACAAGGGCCATTTTATTCACAATGGTTCCGGCGATCACAATAAGGTCTGCCTGCCGTGGTGCTGACCGTGCAACTTCTGTTCCGAATCGTTCCCAGTCATGCCTGGACGCACCCGTAGCCATCATTTCGATGGCGTAACAGGAGGTGCCGATTGTAAGTGGCCAAAGCGAATTTGCATGCGACCAGTTAATGATACTGTCCATTGCAGTAACTACAATATTTGTAGATCCAACCTCGTGAACTTCTCCGGGAAAATCCTTAAGAAGCTCTCTTTTCGTCTGATCTCTGTTATGTATTTCCATGAGTCTTAAGTCAATCCCACTTTAATGCATTTTTCTTCCAGGCATAGAGAAGTCCCAGGCCCAGAATCACGAAAAAGATTACAATCTCAATAAAAGCAGTCATCCCCATGCTTTTCATCACAACTGCCCATGGAAATATAAAAACAGTTTCCACATCGAAAATCAGGAAAATAATAACAAAGAGATAATAGCCAACCCTGAACTGGATAAACGACGTACCTTTGGTGGGTATGCCACATTCATAGGGCTCCTCCTTGACTGCATTTTTTGATTTCGGCGCTACGATCCAGGAAAAGATCATTCCGATTCCTACGATCGCTATCGCACTGATAACAAAGAGGATTAAAGCAGTCTTGTCCATCGTTTTAGAAATGAAGCATTTAAATCAATGGTTGAAAATACTATTTTTTTCTTATAATTCTCAAATTTGTCCATTCAATTATACCACGGCAAACATAAATGTGAAATGCAGAATCAGGTATGATATCTATTTTGTGAATGGATGATCTTTGTCAGCAGTATTAAGAGAACACGATTATAACCGGTTAAAGAAAAGATGCTGAAACCGGGCAGGGAAAATACTACAACAATTCTTCAATAATTTTATCGACAGTCAGGCTTTCCGCTTCCGCTTTAAAATTGCGCACCATTCTGTGCCTAAGCGTAGGTTTTGCAATTTCCTGGATATCTTCGATATCGGGAGAGTATTTTCCATTGATCAGGGCATTGCATTTTGCTGCAAGTACCAGATACTGTGATGCCCTCGGCCCGGCACCCCATTCAAGAAAGTCGGTCGCGACGGCTGGCGCCCTTTTCGTACCTGGCCGGGACTTATGCACCAGATTAACTGCATATTCAACTACATTATCAGCAATAGGTACCTGGCGAACAAGGTGTTGAAACTGCACAATTTCTTCTCCGCTCATAATCTGGCTGACCTGCACCGTATTATCCGATGTAGTTGTTTTTACGATTGTAATTTCATTGTCGTACGAAGGGTAGTCAAGAAAGATGTTAAACATAAACCGGTCAAGCTGGGCTTCCGGAAGCGGGTAGGTGCCTTCCTGTTCGATCGGGTTCTGTGTTGCAAGCACAAAAAACGGCATTTCGAGTGCATACCTTTTGCCAGCAATCGTGACGGCATATTCCTGCATGGATTCGAGTAGTGCAGCCTGTGTTTTGGGAGGTGTGCGGTTGATCTCGTCAGCAAGAATGATATTTCCAAATATCGGTCCTTTCACAAAATGTAAATTTCTTTCCTTATCCAGCGTTTCGGCGCCAAGAATATCGGAAGGCATCAGGTCGGGAGTAAACTGGATCCGGTTAAATTTCAGGTCAAGTGCTGAAGCAATGGTGTGAATCAGCAGCGTTTTTGCCAAACCCGGCACACCTACAAGCAGGCAATGACCCCGACAGAATATTGAAATAAGCAATAGATGAACCGTTTCCTCTTGCCCGATAATCACTTTCCCGATTTCTTCGCGTAATCTTACATATGCTTCGGCAAGACCGTCTGCTGCTTCTACTACCGATTTAAATTCTTTCATTACTGATTATAATTCACGGAACAATGATACTAATAACTTAATTACGACCCAGAATGTTGCATTTTTCGTACTCCTGATCAACGAGTATAAAGAAATTATATTTTGAATTCTCAAACCATTGCTGTTCTGCTTTCGCTTTCTTTTCGTTTAAGGCTGCCGATTTGATTTTCTGCCAGTCGTCTTTCAAATTTGCCTGGTGAGGTTTATAGGCCGATTTATAATATATAAGCCTTACGGCACGTTTGCCATTTGGCATATTATATTCGAGTGGTTCACTTATTTCCCCAACTTTCAGGGTACTTGTTAATTTGAAATAAATATCCGGATCAATCTGTTCGGTAGGAATTCGGTCAGAACCACTTGTATCTGTAAAATAACCTCCATTTTGTCCGGTCAGCTTTTCATCCGATAGTTCTTTTGCCAGTGTTTCGAAGGGTATGCTGTCAACCACAATGAGTGTCCGGATACTGTCCAGTTCTTTTTTTGCCAATTCAATTTCTGCCTGTGTAATCTTAGGAATAATGAGTATATGACGTATACGGTATTCATTACCCCGTCTTTCGAGTAGCTGAATAAGGTGGAATCCAAATTCCGTTTCAACCGGATCGGATAATTCATCTACGTCAAGTTTAAATGCGACAGCTTCAAACTCCGGCACAAATTCACCTCGTTTAATAAAATGATTGTACTCACCACCATTGGTTGCTGATCCCGGATCCTGTGAATATTTTATGGCCAGGGCAGCAAAATCTTCACCATTGAGAATCCTGCTTTTTACATCATATAGCAATGCTTTGGCTTCGGCCTTTTGCTTTTCACTTAACTCAGGATTTTTTACAATCTGCCCGATAGTAACCTCTTCAGAGAAATAAGGCAGGCTGTCTTTGGGTATCCGGTGGTAAAATCGCCTGATTTCTGAAGGGGTAACGTTTACATCCTCCGTGATTTTACGGTTCATCCTTGTTACGATCAACTGATCTTTAAGCTGATCTCTTATTTCCTCCTGTATCTGCTCGAGGGGTTTGTCGTAAAATGCTTCGAGTTCTTCTTCTGAGCCTCCAAACTGGTTGATGAAGTACTGCATTCGGTTCTCAAGTTCCAGGCTCACCTCAGCATCAATCACAATCACCGAATCTATCTCCGCCTGTGCCAGAAGCATTTTTTGTGTAATCAATGATTCCAGAATATCGCACTTGGCTTCGAGTCCTGAAACAACACCACGCGAAAGCAGGTCGAGGTATGCCTTTTCCACATCAGACATCAGTACCGCATAGTCATCAACCTTTGCAACTATTTTGTCAATTACGATTCCGTTTGCGTTCTGGCTTAAACTCCTGGTCTCAAAACCGAGCAATACCAATAATGTTAGAAACCCACTAATTAGAGTCTGTCTAAAAAGTCCATAATTCAAAAAAATGAATGACTTTTTATATTGACCCACCCCTTCACCCCCGCCTGCCTGCCGGCACGGCATTTTTTTTAATTTTCCAATCATCATTACTTTAAGGACAGACTTTAATTATATATTTCAAATTCATTATTCTTTTTTGCTTTTTCATATACATCCTTTTCCAGATTTCGTGCAAGTTCAACTTTCCGTTTATTTATCAAAATGTTTTTAATCTGCTCATGTACAACATCCAGTGGAGAAATATTATCTGAAATTTTATATTCATCGATCTTTAAAAAAAAGAGTGATTCTTCGTCTCCGAATTCTGCGTACTGGTTTTTTTTCAGAAAATCCACTTTATTGAGCAATTCAGCCAATGGTGTATTTCTAATTATTTCATCAAAATTAAGCCATACGGAATCTTCCAACGAATACATTGTGGCATACTTAAGGCAATATTCTCTCAGATTTTCCAGGTCCTCAGGTTTTACTGATTTAATCCAAATTTGAACCTGGTTGATTTTAGGAGCTTCAATGGGTACTTTGATAAACTTACCACGTATAATATTTTGTTTTAAAGGAAAGTTATCAAGGTTATGTTCATAATATTCAAGGATTTCATCATCCGGAATATTTTTATTCAAATGCTGGTTTATATAATAGGATTGATATTCATATCCCATTAAGCTATAACGGTAATCCAGGATTTTTCTTTCAATTTCCGCTTCATTAAAATTGATTTTGGTGGCTGCCTCATCTATGAGTAACTGTTTTTTTATCCAGCTGTTTACGTATCGTTCTACTCTGCTGGCACTGTCTTCAGGTGAAGTGCTTCGGTCAACCAGGCCCTCTACATCATGCAGATACAGATAGTGGTTATGTACACGGGCAATAGGCATGGGTCCTTCTTCGTCTGGATTTTCTACGATATCTTTCATCTTAAGAAAGTCACAAGATGACACTATCAGCAATGCCCCAAGCAGCAGGTAATATGTAATCCGTCTATATTTCAATAGTTCTGTACACTTGTTTTAACGCCCTCTTCTCGATTTTCACCTTGTATTTCTTTTTCAGCAAAGCAATCCATTCTTTTTCAAGGAAATCCTGGTAATCTGCAATCACATTTCCTTTTATTTCATCAAAGGGCTGTAAGCCTCCGGGATTATATTCTTTTACAGCCAGAATGCGTTTGTTTCCTGACTGTTCATTCTCCAGGACATAAGCACCCTTTTCCCTGATGTATTCATCCATTGCGTGGTCCCCTTGTTTGGTAAAAGTCCCATACTTGATTATACGGAAATGATCAGATTCGGCTTTTTCAATAATCGTATCCAGAGTTACGGCTGAATCCGGAATCAACGTTTTGAGCTTCCTGATAAGATCATCGGCATTCTGACCGTTTGAAACTGCAAAAATAACAAGACTTGCTGTTTCTTTCGTGGTGTAATCACTTAAATTATTGTTATAAAAGCTTTTCAACCCAAGAGTATCTTCAGAAGCCGGCGACCATATTTTCTGATCCATTATCTCAAACAATAAGATACCTTCCCTGTATTCATTCATCAGAAAACCAAAATCCGGATATTTTATTTCCAGATGTGCTTTTTCATATTCGATAATCTCATGTTCGTAAAACATAACGTAAAGCTTTCTGAACCTGGCTGATGGAGTTCCCGATGTCACTTTTCTGTAATTATCATTTATAAAAGCCTCAAATTTTTTAACGGTATATATTGAATCAGCAAGTGCAAATAGCGTATCTGATGTTGTAATAACTTCAGACGGAAAGTTCCACGATCCATAAAATGTAGTTGAATCAACCGCTTTTGCCACTATGTATACTACATCTTTGATTTCAGTAAATCCATTTTCCTGTTTCAATCTTGTAATCAGCGCCTTATGGCTTATATCCGACCGGGAATCCTGTTCTACCTTACGTGACAATGCCGGTTTAAGCTCTTCAAAGCTTTTGAGTGGAATTCTGTCGTCTAGTCTGAGAATATGCCAGCCGTAAGGTGTTATAACCGGATCAGAAATTTCACCCGGTTCAGTAAGGGTAAAAGCTACTTCAGCAAGTTCGGGCAACATTTCACCTACTCCAAACGGTGAAAGTTTACCTCCGCGGTCTTTGGTATTCCTATCTTCGGAGTACTCCCGGCAAAGTTCGTCCCATACATACCCGCTCAGAGCCCGTTCATGAATCTCAAAAATCCTGTTTCTTAAATCCAATGAATCCTGCGGGCTCATACCTGGTGTAAACCTGATCATGATATGACTTACTGCCACTTTGCCCTGGCCGGGCCTCTTATCGTGCACAAACAACACATGGTATCCAAAACGCGTTCTTACCGGGGCTGAAATTTTTCCCACAGGTGTATTATAGGCTGCATTTTCAAACGGATATACCATTTGAAAGGCCGTAAAATATCCGAGATGCCCTTTTGTTCTGTTGACCATCGGCTCTTCAGAATATTGAACGGCCAACATCTCAAAGTCCTCACCCTTTTTGGCCATGTTATTAATTTCGATTGCTTTCCGGTATGCTTTTAGCGTATCTTCCGGGGAGGCATCTGGGTTTACCCTGATCAGGATGTGCGAAATATCCACTTCATATTTCATACGATCGTATGCTTCTGCTAAAAGCGCTTTGGTAACTTCTTTTTCGGTCAGGTAAGGTTTAATAAGCTGTGATCTGTATTTTTTGAGTTCATTTTTATAGGATTGCAAGGTATCCAGCCCCAGCGATCTGGCTTCTTTAACCTTCAGTTTAAAATTTATGTATAAATCAAGATACGCATCAATATCGTATTTGGTAAAAACGCTGTCATTGCCTGAATGATTCTTCTTATATATATAAATAAACTCGTCGATCGATACGGGTTCGTAATCAATAGCAAACAGCGTACGACTGTCAGGCTGTGCGGAAACAGGCTGATGAATTATAAGGAGAGAAAGAATATATAATATAAAATACGGGTACTTCTGATTCATAATACGATACACTGGAGCAAAATCTGTGCAATTTTAATGAAATTAAGTATCATGAAATGGAAGAAGTACGATAATAATCATAGGTTTTTATAAAGTCTGCAAATGTTTTTTCCATTTTGTGAAACCATCTCGATTTTATCCATAATTTTTCTTACAAGCATAATCCCAACACCTCCCTTTTTACCGGTTTTAATCAGTTTATCAATATCGGGGCCGCGGTAGGAGCTGATGTCGAATCCGGAAGCACCTCCCTGGTCGATGATCTCAAAAATGAGCATACGGTCTTCAAGTCCGACAGTTAATTCGACTACCATATCGGGATTGAGGTAGCAGGAATGTATGATCACATTGGCGCACACCTCATCCACGGCAAGAACAAGTGCGTTCTGATCAATATCTCCCAAATTGTAATTACTCAACACCTTGTTCAGAAAACGGCGTACATCTTTAAGATGTTGGGTCCCGCATGGTATTTTAAAACGGTGCTTCATTCGATTAATCATTCATAAGCACTTTGGCTTCACTTTCTGACTCTGCAATAGATATCAGTTGATCCAGGCCCAGTATTTTAAACACATTCAACACTTTTTCATTCAATCCATACAAGACCATTTTAATGTTATGTTTCTCAAAATCCTGCAGATATGACATAAATACCCCCAATCCTGCCGAAGAGATATAATTCATACCCTCTCCGTCAATAAGAATTTTCTTATGTCCTTCTTTGATAGCGTTATTAATGGCATTGTCAAGGTTTATAGACGAACTGGCATCCACTTCGCCAACCACTTTTAATGTCAATATATCTGCTTCAATTTTTGTGTCTATATTAACCATAGGTTTTATTTAAATTTTACAATTATTAATGTATAGTCGTCATCCATTTTTTCCTGTCCGGAGAATTCATATAGCTCCCGGATAATTTCCTGCTGAATTTCCTCCGGACTTTTATGCGCATGCTTTTCGAGCAAATTTTTAAGCCTGACATATCCGAATTCTTCCTTTTTGAAATTTTGTGCTTCCGTAATTCCATCGGTGTACAACACCATCACATCATCTTTTCCGTAAGAAATCGTTAATTCATCCAGGTAACCAATGAATTTATTATTCCGGAGTATTCCAAGTCCCAGTCCTCTGTTTTCGAAATAGCGGGCGCTGCCCTCTTTTTTACTGAAATAGAGTGTCGGGCAATGCCCGGCCCGCGCATAATCAACTCTTTTGTTATCCTTGTCTATTATAAAATACGAAGCAGTAATGAATGAGGTTTTTTCCAGGCAATTACTCAGTGCCATATTTGCATAATCAAAAAACTGTACGGAATTCAAATTCAGTTGGCTTAGGCTGTGAAATACCCCTTTCATTTGCGACATATTAAAAGCCGCTGAAGTTCCTTTGCCCGAAACATCACCGATAATCAGTGCAATTTTATTCTCATCGATCCGGTAGGAATCATAGTAATCTCCTCCAACTTCATCTGCTGCTTTTGAAAATGCAATGATCTCAAAGTCTTCATTTGAATCAAGCATTTTGGGAAGCAAGCTCTTTTGAACTTTTTTGGCAATCTTAAGTTCTTCCTGGTATCTTTCGTTTTCGAGTGCACTTGTTAGCAGCCTGAAATTTTCGATGGATATTCCGGCCTGGTTTACAAAGGTATGCGCTATCTTCGCCATTTCACCGTTAAATCCTTCGACCACATCTTTGAGAAGCACCAGCGCTCCGATTGTTTCATTCTGAACTTCAATTGGAAGCGCCAGTATTGATTTGAAATTACCTTGTTTCAGACGACTCTGAAATTTGCTGTAATTAACAGCCCGGTCTGTTGCGTTAAAGTCAAACACATTGCGGATTTTATCTTTTTTCAGGTTTTTTTTAATATCTGCAATTTCTTCATCCTGAATCCTGAATTTATAATACAGAAGATCTGGGCTGTAGGGTGTATATTGGCCTTCGTATTTTTCAATGGCATCATCATCCTGTCCGTTTGCTGTTATTTCGATCCATCCTGCATCCGCAAATACGGTACTGATGGCACTGTCCAGCAGAATTTCATATACTTTATCTTCACTCTGTTCGGTCTGGATCGACTGACTCAGACGTTGATAGCTCACTACTTCACTCAGCTTTTGTTCAAAAACAGAGGAGGTAGGCAGATTAAAAAGAATGACCAATACGGAAAAGAAGGCATATATAAAAATGAAGATAAAAATGCCAATCAAAAATGTGGTGTTATGGTGTAGTATGAGTAACGCCGGGTAATCTTCAAACCCGTTTATGTTTATATAAAAATAGCCCAGGTAAAGCATGATGAGCAGCATAAGCAACATGCTTTTCCACTTTTGTTTGAAATTAAGGTAAGCTACCCACTTCATGTTTACTGTCATGACAATGCCAATGACAACCAGAATGGTAAGGATGACAGGAAACAGCTTGCTAACTATCTCTTCGGGTAGGAACACGAATATTAAACTTGCGAACAAACCGTATTCAAAAACCTGCCAGCCACGCATTAGCAGCTTGGATTTCTGATACAGAATCAGCCTTTTCCAGACCAGGAAAGTGGAAAGTATAAATGCTCCGGCGAGGCCCAGATTAATGAGGTAAAAAAGATTTACCACATACATGTTCTGGCTGAGCTTCCCTATCAGAAGGTCAAAAGACTTCAGCGAAAGCGAGAAGATAGTTGTAAGCAACCCAGTTACAAATACCCTCCAGAGAAGATCAACAAAATTTATTATTTCGGCTCTTTTTATTCTATATTTATAAAAGAAAAAGAGTGATACAAAATATAAGCTCCTCAGGATATAGGGCAATTCTTCAGCAAAGGCGGAAGGTATCTGATTTGACCTGGTGAAAAGCAGGGTCAGGTCAGCAAACACAAGCGCCAACCAGCTAAGGATGGCCAGTGTAAGCGAAATTCTTGATAATGCCTTTCCTGATTTCATAAACACTTAAAACTGCTATAAGATACGAAAAATTGCTCTCAAAGTTGGCGCAATGCACCCCGGCAGGCTATTTGATCCTGAATAGCTGGGGTACCAGAATGGCATCAGGAAATTTGTTTTTAATCGTCGAATAGTCTTTAAGCGCCTGAAGCCTGTGGTAAAACTTTCCGAATTTTACTTTATAATTCGGAAGATCATAGGAAACACGGGGGTTGGAATAGGGTAAAATTCGATATACGTGTGCCTTCACATCATTGGCTTCTACCCTGCTGTTTCCGGTATAGACCTGGATGGTATATCCCTGAATAAATTCTTTCTTCCTGTTGTTTAAAGCCACGCTGTCAAGCAGGCTGTCAAGCATAAAGGTTATATCCGGTACGGAGTCAGGATATAATTCAGGCTGCGGATCGCCCGGAGGAGTTATCGGCTCATCTGCGGCTGTGGTGTTTTCCTTTTCAAAGGCAGGCCTTAAAACCGTTAAATCCTCGTAATAATCAGTTGCAACAGCAGGCTTCAGTAATGGCGCACAACTTACAATCGTACCAAACGCAAAGAGGCCCAGCAGGCAGATGGCAATATTTTTTTTTAATATGTCAGGCATGATGAATTTAGTTATCAATCATCACACATTTACTATTTCTTATATCGTCTTCCACAGTTTTAAATTTCACATCTTTTACTACTTTGCCGCTGGCGTACTGTACACTTACCCGTTGATTTCTGCCGGCAACTTTTTGTGATTTTAGTGGCATGCCTTTTTCCACAGCAGGTCTGTTGGGGGGGCCATGTTCGCCACCGCTCAGCAGCGAACTGCTTTCTGCTTTGCTCTCCTGCAGCTTCTGTCTTCGCAGTGTCCTGGCTTCATGTACTTCTTCGGGTTGCTGCACCGGTATTTCGGCTTTCATCAGGAATGCAGATGTATCTTCGTTTACCCGGGCTACAAATTTCTTAAACAGCTCGAAAGCCTCGAACTTATAGATCAGCAGCGGATCTTTTTGTTCGTAAACGGCATTTTGTACCGATTGCTTCAAATCATCCATATCCCGGAGATGCTCTTTCCACAACTGATCAATAATGGCCAGGGTGATTATCTTTTCCATTGCCATAATCAACTCCCTGCCATCAGATTCGATGCACCGCTCAAGGTTTGCGGCAACTCCAATTTGTTTCTTACCATCGGAAAAAGGCACAAGGATGTTTTCAATGGTAGCTCCGCGTGTATTGTAGATATCTTTCAGGATGGGCATTGCCTGTTCTGCAGTCCGTTTATTTTTCTCTTTATAATGTGCAATAATTTCATTATACAAGTTGTAAGAGATATCCTCTGCCGAGGAACTCAAAAACTCCTCTTTTCCTATTGAGAAATCGTGGCTTAAAACACTGATTACATTGAGTTTAAAACCGTCATAGTCTTCGGATTCCTTACCGTTCAGAACCAGATTTTCACCCGTATCCCATAACATATTCATGATATCGAGCTGCAATCGTTCTCCAAACAAAGCATGTTTTCTTCTTTTGTAAATTACTTCACGTTGTGAATTCATTACGTCATCATAATCAAGCAGGCGTTTTCTGATACCAAAGTTATTTTCTTCCACTTTTTTCTGAGCCCGCTCAATCGACTTCGTAACCATGGAATGTTGAATGACCTCGCCTTCCTGAAGGCCGAGTTTGTCCATCACTCTTGCGATACGCTCGGGCATAAACAACCGCATGAGGTTATCTTCAAGTGAAACGAAAAATTGCGATGAACCCGGATCGCCCTGGCGCCCCGAGCGTCCACGCAACTGACGGTCCACACGGCGCGATTCATGTCTTTCGGTACCCGCAATAGCCAGGCCGCCTGCAGCCCTTGATTCCGGCGTAAGCTTGATGTCGGTACCGCGGCCAGCCATGTTAGTGGCTATGGTTACAGTGCCCGATTCGCCGGCATGCGCCACCACTTCGGCTTCGTGCTGGTGTTGTTTTGCATTGAGCACCTGATGGTCAATCTTTTTCATGTGAAGCATGCGGCTAAGCAATTCCGATATTTCAACACTTGTAGTACCTACCAGCACCGGTCTGCCTTTTTCACGCAATTCAACAATTTCATCTACAACTGCATTGTATTTTTCACGTATGGTCTTATACACCTTATCATCAACGTCAACCCGTGTAATGGGCTTGTTGGACGGAATTACCACTACATCGAGTTTATAAATTTTCCAAAACTCCCCTGCCTCCGTTTCGGCCGTACCCGTCATACCCGAAAGTTTTTGGTACATTCTGAAGTAGTTTTGCAGGGTAATGGTGGCGTAGGTTTGGGTAGCGTCCTCTACTTTTACATTTTCTTTAGCCTCCAGCGCCTGGTGCAGCCCGTCAGAGTACCTGCGGCCTTCCATTACCCGGCCTGTTTGCTCATCAACAATCTTAATTTTGGAATCATCAATAATATATTCGGTGTCTTTTTCAAAAAGACAATATGCTTTCAGCAATTGATTCACACTGTGTATCCGCTGCCCTTTGATGGCGTAGTCACTGATGATCTCTTCTTTCCGCTTTAATTTATCATCGGGAGAAAGGCTTTCGTCTTTTTCCATATTGGCTATCTCAGAGCCGATGTCCGGCATAATAAAGAAGCTCTGGTCTTCACCCTCGTCGGTGATCAGGTCTATACCCCGGTCGGTAAGATCAATGCTGTTATGCTTTTCGTCGATGGTAAAATACAGGGGTTTATCTGCTTCCGGCATCATTTTTTGGTTATCCTGAAGATAAAAATTCTCAGTTTTCTGAAGTATTTGCCGGATTCCGGTTTCACTCAGATATTTGATCAGTGGTTTATATTTTGGCAGTCCGCGGTAAACCCTGAAAAGGTCAAGTGCGCCGTCTCCTTCCTTGTTATCTCCATCCGCAAGGAATTTTTTTGCTTCCTGAAGATATCCGTTTAATAATTTTTTCTGCGCGTCAACCAGCTTCTGAATACGTGGTTTCAGTTCATAAAACTCATGCTCATCGCCTTTGGGAATCGGACCTGATATGATGAGCGGAGTCCGGGCCTCGTCGATCAGCACAGAATCAACCTCATCTACCATCACAAAGTGGTGCTGCCTTTGAACCAGTTCACTGGGTTCACGCGACATGTTGTCGCGGAGATAATCAAAGCCAAATTCATTATTTGTGCCGTACGTGATATCGGCATTATAGGCTGCTCTTCTTTCTTCAGAATGCGGCTCGTATTTATCAATGCAGTCAACACTTATGCCATGAAACTCAAAGATCGGTCCCATCCATGCGGCATCTCTGGTAGCGAGGTAGTTATTGACCGTTACGATATGCACACCTCGTTTTGCAAGGGCATTTAAGAAAGCCGGCAATGTTGCTGCCAGTGTTTTCCCTTCGCCGGTTGCCATCTCTGCAATATTTCCCTCATGCAAGACCACCCCACCTACGATCTGGACATCGTAATGCACCATATCCCAGGTAATTTCAGTACCTCCGGCAATCCATTTGTTATGCCAGATTGCTTTTTCACCATGAATTTCAACATGATCATGCTTTGAAGCGTACTGCTTGTCATGCATGGTAGCGGCGACTTCAAGACGTTCATTATCATTAAAGCGCCGTGTGGTTTCTTTTACAATGGCAAAAGCGTCCGGGAGAACCTCAAGTAATACTTCGTCAAGCTTTTCATTTCTTTCTTCCTCCAGCTTATCTATTTGAGCAAACGTTTCTTCTTTTTCATTGATGTCCATATCCGGTTGCTCGTCGATCATCCGGTGAAGCTTAGTAATTTCCTTATCGGTTTCAATCAGAAATTCATCAATCCGGGCTTTTACTTCACCTGTTTTTGCCCGAAGCTCATCATTAGAAATTTCTCTGAATGAGTCAAAGATTCTATTGGTGGCTTCTACATAAGGCAAAATCGCCTTGATGTCTTTCTCGGATTTTGTGCCAAAAAGCTTTGCGAACCCCTTTGTTAAAAGATTTAACATATACAATTTATTATGAGCCCAAATTTAAAGGGTTTAACCAATTTTTGACTAATGATTGCCATTACTTAGAGTCTGTCCATAAAGTCAGTAATTCAAAAAAATGAATGACTTTTTATATTGACCCACCCCTACACCCCCGCCTGCGGCGGGGGAATAATTGGTATTCCTGCCTGCCGGTCTCCGGCGGCCAAAGCCTCTGGCGACGGCACGCAGGCACGGCATTTTTTTTGATTCTCCAATCATCATTACTTTATAGACAGACTCTACTTATATTTTAAAGACACCGTCAAATACATGTGATACCGGACCTGTCAAATATACTTCTTTAACGCCATGTGCTCCTGTGTTTTCAAATTCTACTTCAAGAACGCCGCCTTTTGTTTCAACGTCTGTTTTCTCCAAACCTTTTTCCAGTCCGTAAACGATGGCTACTGCAGTTACACCGGTGCCACACGATAACGTTTCGGCCTCTACACCGCGTTCATATGTCCTGACAAAAACCGAGCCCTTTTGAAGCTCAGAAACGAAATTTACATTTACGCCCTCTTTTCCAAACAGATCCTTCCTGTTCCTGATTTCAGCACCTAAAGCATTGATATTCAGCTCTTTTACATTATCTGAAAATTTCACATAGTGAGGTGATCCTGTATGGATAAAATATCCGTCATTTATTTTCTCAGGATTAGATACATCTGCCATTTTGACCCTGACAAGGTTGTCTTTAATGGTAGCATAATGAGCGCCATCAATTGCTTCAAAATCCGCATGGTCGTCAGTAATGCCTAAATGCTTTGAAAAAGCGACTGCACAGCGGCTTCCGTTACCACAAAAGCTTTGGGTTGCATCCGGATTATAAAAGATCATTTTAAAGTCGAAGGATCTGGAATCCTCTATTAAAATTAACCCGTCTGAACCGATCCCGAATTTTCGATCACACAGTCGTTTGATAAGGGTTTCGTCATTTTTCGGGAATGATTCTTCCCTGTTGTCAATAATGATAAAATCATTACCTGTCCCCTGGTATTTGGAGAAAACGATTTCTTTCATTTACAAATTCCTTCATGAAGGCCTTCAATCTACTTCCTCAAAATCAACATAATCACCGCCTTCAAACTTTTTGCCCTTTCTGTTTTCTTTTCCGGGGTCGTAATCAATATTTATATTGCCTCCGGCAGGTCTCTTGTGTGTTTGCCGGAACTGTGTATTTGTCCGGTTAGTAAAGGATCCTCCCAGTAAAAGTCGTAATACAAACCCAACTGCTCTGAAAAGCAATAAGAAAAGCAGAATAAAGGCAAGAAGTTTAAGCATCGGAGTGCAAATTTACAGAATTTTACTTACTTACTAAGGTAAAGGTTGCGTTCTGAATAAATATCCAGAAAGTAGTCATCCATCAGGTCATCGATAAAATAAATAGCTTCTCCGGTTGACTTCATTTCGGGCCCGAGTTCTTTGTTTACATTCGGGAACTTGCCAAAAGAGAACACTGGTTCTTTTATTGCGTATCCTTTTTTTTGTGGCTTGAAATTGAAGTCTTTCAATTTTTTCTCACCCAGCATGATTTGTGTTGCATAATTTACATAGGGTTCTTTGTAGGCTTTGCAAATAAACGGTACAGTTCGTGAAGCCCGCGGGTTGGCTTCTATTACATATACTTTATCATCTTTAATGACGAACTGAATATTGATCAACCCAACTGTTCTAAGCGCCAGGGCAATCTTATGGGTATGTTGTTCCATCTGCCTGACCAAAAAGTCGCCCAGATTATAGGGAGGCAGCACGGCATATGAATCACCGGAGTGTATTCCTGCAGGCTCAATATGTTGCATAATACCGATGATATACACCTCTTCTCCATCACAAATAGCATCCACTTCGGCTTCAATAGCCCGATCAAGAAAGTGATCGAGAAGCACATGGTTGCCAGGGTAATCATTAAAGAGGTCAACCACATGCTCTTCCAGTTCCTTTTCGTTGATTACTATTTTCATATTCTGTCCTCCTAACACATATGAAGGCCTTACCAGTAGCGGAAATCCGATTTTCTTTGAGAGTTCTATGGCTTCTTCCGCATCGTGAATGACGCCAAACTCCGGATATGGAATATTGATTTCTTTAAGCAGGTTTGAGAACAACCCTCGGTCTTCTGCAAGATCAAGTGCTTCGTATGAAGTACCCATTATTTTTATGCCATACCGGCTCAGTTTTTCGGCAAGTTTCAGTGCAGTCTGGCCACCCAGTTGCACGATCACACCCTCCGGTTTTTCCTGCCGGATAATGTCATATATGTGCTCCCAGAAAACAGGTTCAAAATAAAGTTTGTCAGCTACGTCAAAATCTGTTGACACAGTTTCCGGATTGCAATTGATCATGATGGTTTCATACCCACATTCTTTAGCGGCGAGTACTCCATGAACACAGCAATAATCGAATTCAATTCCCTGACCAATCCGGTTAGGTCCTGAACCAAGCACCACTACTTTTTTACGATCCGAAGCCACACTTTCATTCTCTTCACCAAAAGAAGAATAGTAATATGGTGTACGGGCTTCAAATTCTGCCGCACAGGTATCAACCAGTTTATATATCCGATTGACGCCCAATTCATTTCTTCTTTTATATACTTCTGATTCAAGACATCCTAAAATATGTCCCAACTGGCGATCGGCATATCCTTTCTCTTTTGCTTTTCTTATAAGTTCAACAGGTATGTCATCAATGGAAAACTTCTCTAATTCTTTTTCTAAAAAAATCAGTTCTTCAATCTGATAAAGAAACCATTTATCAATCTTCGTTAAATTTTGAACGGTTTTAAGTGGAATACCCAGTTTAAAGGCATCATATATATGAAATAACCTGTTCCAGGTCGGATTTTTGAGGCTCTCAAGTATTTTTTGTTGATCAGTAACCTTCCTGCCATCAGCGCCAAGGCCATTACGTCGTATTTCAAGTGATTGACAGGCTTTTTGTAGTGCTTCCTGA
>JADFHN010000025.1 GCA_022567155.1 Bacteroidota bacterium | reverse complement strand
TCGTGTTGTATTGGTTTCAATGGATACTTTGAGCAGGTCGGAAGATTTAAACAAACTATTTACAGGGGGAAGATCATCAACGATTAACTTTGCTCCGTTTACTGAATTGAAAACCCCTTCTTCAACTTCTGACTGGCTGAATGCCGGTGATGCAATATAACCTGTAAGCGAAAGGCAAACTGAAAAAGTCAAGGTCAGCAATGGTCTAGATAAGTATTTCAATGTTATCTCATCGATTAAGCCATTCGTAAACGTAAATATCATAAGAGGTGATAAAATATACGTGATGTAATTTAATACGGGATTTTAGACAAAAGGGTTAAGAAATTGAACTTTGTTAACAAAAATGCCCGATAAATCAGATAGGGCAATCTATTCGAAACAGAAAAACAGTATGTTTCAGGCGGCGAAATGCTGAATATACGCTAATACAGATAAGGTGTATAAAATTCAATTTCCTTTCCAATGACGTGTCATGATAATACGATTATACAATTATATTTGCAGGTAAGACGGGAGTAAAAATAGGGCTCCAAAAGCTGGTGTAGCTCAGTTGGTAGAGCAACGCATTCGTAATGCGTAGGTCAACGGTTCGAGTCCGCTCACCAGCTCAAAGCGGCGGGCAGGTAATGCCTGGGTGGTCGGTTCGAGTCCGTAGGGGACTATGTTCTCAGGATTAGTTATAAGCCAGGATAAAAGTAAAACAGCAAAATCTATTTTACTTAAAGGAGATAATTCAGATATTTAAAAAATGGTGTATTTCATTATATCAATAGCTGTTTCGTTGCAGATTCTTTTTGCTCCGTTGTTCATATCCGGTTTAAATTCAGCGTTTGACCCGTTGACGTCGCCTGCAAATCATGCCATTTATATTGCAGTAGTAGAAATAAATCATAAATCCAGGGCCACTACTGCGGAAGTAGTAATAAAAGTATTTACGAACGACCTGGAAGATGCGTTGTTTAATGCTTACAAAAAACACACAAAACTGGAAAGTGAGGATAATTGCGAAGCACATGGTTTATTGTTTGAAAAATATTTTTCAACACATTTCAGTTGTGTGATCAACGACCAAGAAAGACAGATCAGCTTTAAATACTGTGAAAAAAACGAAGATGCCCTCTGGCTTCGGTTTGATATGACCTGTCCGGAAATATGGCATGACCTAAGGCTTACCGCAGATTTTCTTATGGAGTTATTTCCAACCCAGTCGAATGTGATCAGTGTTTTTCACGGGGATGAAAAAAAATATTTCCGGCTTACAAATTCAAAAAAATCGCGACAAATCAGATTTGTTGATTAAAAAGATCCAGTAGTGACCGGGTAACTACGCTGACCCCTGTTTCTATTGACAGGGCCGGTTCGGGATAATAAAAAGGGGAATGAAGCCCGGGCAAAAATCCGGATTTTATTCTTTCATCCGGCACGGTGCCAAGCCAGAACAACACGGTAGGCACATTTTCTTCGGTTTGGCCATACATCGAAAAATCTTCACCCACCATCTGTTTTTCGGCATCGATTACATTTTCTTTTCCAATGACAGACTGAGCCGACTGAATCAGCCTGTTCACCAGCTCCGGATTATTATAATTCGCAGGAGTGAATTCGAGTGGAATAGTAACCTCGGGCAATTTATCTTCAGATAATCCGGCGGCAAGCGCAATACCCCGCGATATTTCCTTAATTCTTTTATGGATCATAACACGTACCTCTTCTTTATAGGTTCTTACCGTTAGTTTGAGTGTGACTTCATCCGGTATAATGTTGTGTTTTATTCCTCCTTTTATCGCACCTACCGTGATAACCGCTGATTCGATAGGCTTCAGGTTTCTGCTCACAATAGTCTGAAGGTCCATTACAATCATACTGGCAATCACTATCGGGTCCACCGACATATGAGGCGAGGCACCGTGGGCGCCTATACCAAAAACTTTTATGTCGATGCTTTCGGTATTTGCCATAGTAAATCCTTTGCCAAACCCAACCTGACCGGCGGGAATGGTGGGACTGCTATGCAGGCCGATGCCATAGTCAGGTACGCCGAATTGACTGTAGAGACCGGCATTCAGCATAAGCCTGGCTCCGGCACCGATCTCCTCAGCGGGTTGCCCGATCATTATTAACGTACCTTTCCATTGCTCCTTCATTTTTGTCATCGTCCGCGCCGTGCCGAGCCAGGTGGTCATATGCATGTCATGACCACACGCGTGCATGGTGCCAATCTGTTCACCATTATACGTAGTAGTACGCTTACTGGCATAAGCCAGTTCTGTTTTTTCATTTATTGGTAGCGCATCCATATCTGTACGGTACAAAATGGTGGGACCCTCACCGTTTTTGAGTATGCCCACGATACCATAGCCGCCAAAATTTTCGGTTACTTCAAAACCGATTTCCCTGAGTTCTGCGGCAAGTGTTTTCGCAGTTTCTTTTTCATGCAGTGAGATTTCCGGGTTTTGATGTCTTGTTTTATAAAAATTTACAAGGTACGGCAGGTCCGCATCAACAAGTTCCTTGATGTCAAGAGGTTTGTCATTCGAAATGAAAGCAAGTGAAATTACAGCAATCAGCAAAATGGTTAGTTTTTTCATGGTCTTTTTGTATAAATGGTACCAGCAATAAAGGTACAGGCTGCCCATTGCAGACTGTATGGATATGTTGAGCGGCAAACGAGACTCGAACTCGCGACCCTCAGCTTGGGAAGCTGATGCTCTACCAACTGAGCTACTGCCGCTTACTTCAAATTTAAGTATAAAAGTAAAACAATTTTTTTTATCTTGTGATACTTCCGGCTCTTCAATAACTTCAGGGATTAAATGTAAATATGTTAATAATGAAAAAGATTAGCCTGAGTATCATTTTGATGGTAATTTGTTTTGCAGGTAATGCATTGTTCGGACAGGATATAACAGAAGTTAATTCCAAACTTCGCATTTTTCAGCTAAGTAATCTGGCGGATCCTGCGAATAATTCTTTTAACCGCCCGGGGAATACGCTTCCGTTGGTTTTGGTAAATGCCGTTATTGAAGGTGATCTGGAACCTTACAAAATGATAAACTTTGCAGAAATAAAACCGGTTAATTTTCAGCAATCTGATAACAGACTCATCATACAGCGGGAACAGGAGCAATTGTCCTGGACAGATGAATGGGATTCCGGTTTGGAGTATTATTTTGATGACGAAGTTTACTACGGGGGAGTAATATACCGTTGTATAACAGACAATTCCGGGGTCAGTCCGGATGCAGGAGTTGATAGCTGGGAGATTTCTCCTTCTTCTTTGCTTGATCCTGATTTGATGACCAATGTATATGTAGATTATACACTTGGTGTGAATGATGCAGGGGCTATCCATAAACAATACAACTTTTTGCATTTTCTATATGAAGATGAAATTTTAGAGGAAACGTATTACCTGATGAGCTTCAGGGTTGACGATTGCCTGTCTGTTCTCGAAATGATGAATAAACCCTGGTATCAGGAGGCATATCCGGAGTGGGGATGGCTTACGGGCAGGATTTTTATATACAACGCCATGTCAAATAATTTCGGTACCATGGCAAAGGATGTTTACCGAATGGGAGCCGAAGGCCGTATTCCCTTTACGAAAACAGCTGCCAGGACAAGTGAGATTCCCTGGAATGATGAATATGCTACTGCGAATTTCAGTGTGTCGTTTGAAAAGAACGGTTCTGAATCTGAAGCGGAGATTTATTATTTAACGACAAAATTAGGTGAATTTAATTGGGATGATCTGCTGACAGTTCCCCCATTGTCTGAAGTCACCTTTCAGGGTTTTACCACCTATGGCCGGGCTTTGGCAGAAGGAAAGTTAATGCCGGCAGATAATATGCAATACGATACGCTTAGTATAAGTGGAAATTTTGTTATGGACATTAGTGAAACAGCATTGGGCAATTATTTTTCAGAAATGGAATTGACAGAAACCGATCCGTTTTCTGCAGGGCAATTATTGACCCCGACCGCGATACCTACAGGAGATCCCTGGGAGGGATATTACACGATGCGCAGTGCAGTGGAATATATGCTGGATACTGATGCAAATATATTTTTAAACGAACCCGGAAAGGAAATTTCAGCCATTTTGATTGAATCAATCCGGAATGGGGAAATTACAAATTTATACAGGGATAGATCCCTAACCCGGTCATTTTCCAGAGAAGAATTTATGGAAGGCATTTCAATTCCCGATTGGGAAATGGAAGAACTCTTCAGAGAAATTTCCGAATGGGATCCCGAACACAACTATCTTGTGGGTGATAAAGCACGGATATCAAATGTGATTTATGAAAGTCTTGGAGACTTTAACAGGGGTAATCCTCCTGCCGGCAGTGCGGGTTTCTGGAGCGGCGAAGTAATCGCCCAGGATATCTTATACTACGATTATGACGCATTCAACAAGCTGGAAATTGTGTATAATACGGTATTCGATGCCGAAGGAGGAATTTTGTCTGTAGCCCCGGAAGCGCTTCAACTGATCATTGGTGCAGATTTTTCTGAGGATGAATCAGAAATCAGAACCGGATATCTGGCTTTTAGCGATTGCGAAAGGGTGTTCCGGGAATCGGAAGATGCGTTTTCTCAGGCAGGAAACAACCAGGTGAATTATGCCGATATAATCCGTAACGGAGCATTGAGAGGGATCACAATTTTTTCAGGACATATTGAATATCATCAGAAAGAATAATCCGTTTGATCTGATAATGAATTTATTAATACCCGGTACGATTCGTAGCCTCAGATTGAATCTGAGGCAACTCAGAATCTAACCTAATTTGTAAAAAATAAATACCTGCTATCTATTTACCGGAAAGCCACAAATGCAATTCGTGGCTACTTATTTTATTTATTTTCTTCCTCAACAACCTTCTTGAAATGATACCCCCAGAAAACAGCATTAGCCACCTTACCGCGTGCATCTGTGTTGAATGTGAGCTCAAAGTCATTTAGCCAGGGGAAACGGGAATCAGAAATAGTTTTAAATGTATCATAATACCAATGGCCTAGTTTTAGTTTAACGGACGGACTGGATTGCAGGTATAAGTCGCCATTTTCGAGCAGGATATCCATTGCACCCCACATCGGGCTGGAGTATCGCCCGGTATAGTTTACTAACGGATGTGCAGGTGTGGCGTCTTCACTATGGTTTGCTTCTTCCTTTTTCTTCTTTTTACTATTCTCATCATGTATTTGCTCATAAAGCTTTTGTATGGCTTCATTCCAGTCACGGTTTCCACCTGTTGCAAACAGGTCAAACGCTTTGTACATGATCGCATGCCGGAGTTCTGCATGGTTTGCATTACCCATCACATAAACACCCAGCTTATCTTCATGCAATAACCCGATGATTGCAATCAGACCTGACAGGCTTCCTGTATGAAAATTAACCATTCGCCCCATGTAATCGTGCTGAAACCATCCGTAACCATAGGTGGTCCAGTCGGGGTTTGTAAGTTTTGCAGTGGGATAGAATTTGGATTTGGAAATGATGGCCTGAGGCTTGAACAGTTCTTCGAAAATTTCTTTGGAAAGTTGCCTTTTGCCTTCAATATTAGCACTGTCGAGTAGAAATTTAGTCCATTTAGCCATATCACCGATACTAGACCATATTGATCCTGCTGCCCCGATTTGGTCTGCCACCATGAAATCTATCGGTTCAACGCCATTTTCAGATTTATAATGAGGCGTTACATGGTTGCTGCTGATTTCGGATTTGTCCAGTAAACTGGTTTTTGCAATGGTATGCTTCATATTTAGCGGATCAAAAATCCGTTCCTGCATAAATTCCCACCAGGGTTTACCACTTACACGATGTATAATTTCGCCTGCCACGGCATACATAATGTTTTGGTAAATAAAATCAGAGCGAAACGAGTACGCCGGCTTTGCATATTTCATGCGGGCAATAAGTTCCTCTGAAGTGAAATCGGTCATAACCCATAAATAGTCAGCATTAGCTAACCCCGCCCGGTGGGTAAGCAGGTCACGGATTTGCAGTTCACGTGTAACGTACGGATCAGCAAGCTGAAACCCGGGATAATGGTCAATTACTTTGTCGGTAAAAGATAATTTTTCTTCATCTACCAGCAGGGCAATGCAATATGCCGTAAGCGCTTTGGTGGTTGAACCGATGGCAAACATAGTTTCTGTATTCACTTTTTCACCGGTTTCAATGTTTCTGACTCCGTACACTTCTGAAAAAACCACTTTCCCGTCTTTGACAACACTTACCGCCAGGCCAGGTACCTCCCATGCTTCGATACCGGCCTTAACAAACCGATCAAATTCCTTCAACTCAGAAGTGGTTTGAGCAAATGTGATATTCGACAGTAGGATAAATACGAGAGAGATAAAAGGAATTTTCATGGTATTCATGACTTATTTTTTTAACAAAGCAAGTAATTTAAGCCCTCCGGACTAATGTTCACATCCAGGATTTAACTAATTGTATTTGAATGATGTGATATCAATTTCTCGGGATTAGTCCGGATGGAAAAACCACGACGCTTTCATTTCCATCCATTCCGACAGCGACAACCCCAAAAAGGTAATTATCAATAACCACATTTTCCAGTATATAAGAACCTGTTTTTCCCACAAATTTCGAATACTGCCATTGCGGGGAGGTCGTATCGCGCCAGTATATTTTATAACCTGCGATCGTAGGATCATCCAATTTTTCCCATTCCAGGGTAGTGGAGGGTTGTACAGCACCGCCGATTTTTACATTGGTGGGTTGTGGTGGCGCCCAGGCTATTCCTGCCAGTGTAATGGCATTTACAGCAGTAAGTTTTGCTGCATATTCAAAATTCACACCTTCAACTACATCTCCATATTTTATCCCGTTTTCTTCACGGATGTTCTGATGCTGCCGGGTATAATTTTCATGTGCTTCCATAATCCGGATCCCAGCAAAACCGGCATCATTAAAAGGCCGGTGATGTCCTCCCCGGCCAAACCGGTCGAGACGATAGATCATCATCGGGTTCATTGATGGCATATACGTACGTGTCATTTGCTCCACATACCGTGCAAGCTGACGTGATACCCCATCTACCTCACCCCCAAAAAAACGTCGTCCACGACGCTGTTGTTCGGTTTCTGTCACCGGAGTGGGTTCAGAGAATATCCGGAATGTCTGATTATCAATAACCCCGTCGACACCTTCAATATTGCCGATCATATCATTATTAAGTATTCCCACAATATTCCAGTTTTCAGATTTGGCTTTTTCAGCCAGATACTTCCCTCCAAACAGTCCCTGTTCTTCACCTGAAAGTCCTAGATATACGATACTGGACTCAAATTTATATTTACTTAAAATGCGAGCAGCCTCGATTGTGCCGGCCATACCGGAAGCGTTGTCGTTTGCCCCGGGCGCGTCCGTAATTCCGTCTGTACTGTTGGAAGCACGCGAGTCAATATCACCTGACATAATGATGTAGCGGTTGGGGTATTTGGCGCCCCGCTGAATTGCAACCACATTCACAATCCACGTATCCACAGGTATCCGCCTGCTTTCGCTTGCCAAAGCCAGCCCTTTGTTATAGAATACCTCCAGGCATCCGTTGCATTCACCTGATATTTTCTCAAACTCACGTTTTATCCATCTCCGTGCTGCGCCGATACCCCGCGTATCGGAAACGGTATCGGAAAGTGTATTCCGGGTGCCAAATCCGGCCAGTTTTCGGATGTCGGCTTCAATCCTGTCCGCAGATACGGCATCAATAATGGCGTACATTCTCAGATCTGATTGCGGTGGCACAAATTGCTGACTGACAGCATCTGTGAATACAGCCGTAAGTACAATGATAAATGAAGACAAATTTTTTAAAATGATTTTCATGGTAATGTCTGATTTTTTCCGGTGTGAATGTAAGAACAAATACGGAACGGTCAAAAATGATGTTTGTAATTGGATACGGTTTATTACAGCCGGTAATTTATTCTATTACATACCGGTCGGAATCAAGGAATGCCGGGAATTTTTTACGATAATCCAGCAGTGAATCGTAGCTCAATGTCACCGAAAAAACGCCGGATTGATCATCTGCATACAAATGGGATTCGCCTTTCGGCCCGTAGCATCCTGAGTGCCCGTTATATTCAATGTGGTTGCCGTCAAAACCTGTGCGGTTTACACCCGCGCAATAGGCCAGGTTTTCTACTGCCCGCGCCTTCAGCAATACATCCCAGGCCGAAATTCTTAATGCAGGCCAGTTGGCAATATAAACGGCAAGATCATATTCGGGGCGGTCTTCAATCGTACGATTTCTGGACCACACCGGAAACCGCAGGTCATAACATACCAGGGGCAGAATACGCCAGCCGTTTCGGTTCACAATTAACCGGGTTTTACCGTAATCAAAATAATGATGTTCATCTGCCATTCTGAACAGATGCCTTTTGTCATACGTGCGCACATCGTCATGCATTACACAGTGCAGCCGGTTATAATATTTTCCGTTTTCGCTAACAATGAAGCTGCCAATTATAAGTGCATGTGATTGAGATGACATTCGTTTCATCCATTGCAGCGTTTTGCCTCGTGAAGGTTCAGCCATATCCCGGGTTTCCATGGTAAATCCCGTTGAAAACATTTCCGGAAGAATGATCACATCTGTTTCCTGACCTAAGGCGGCTATTTTTTCTTCCAGCATGGACAGGTTGGCATCGATATCGTGCCAGAATAGCTCAGTTTGAACAAGAGAAAGCGTCAGATCCTGCATAGTATTTCGGCAGCTTTTTCGATAGTTTCATCTTTCTTTGCAAAACAGAAGCGTAATATGCTGTTATTCCGCTGATCGGAGTAGAACGGCGACACCGGAATTGACGCAATTTTATATTCCTTTGTCAGGTATTCGGCCATGGTGCGTTCATCTTTTTCAGAAATAGCTGCATAAGAGAGCAACTGAAAGTAGGTACCTGAACATTTTACTGGTTTGAAGCGGCTACCGGCTATTCGTTTCAAAAAAAGGTCCCTTTTCTTTTCGTAAAATACGTGGAGGTTCTGATAATGTTTTTTATCAGCAAGATACGTGGCAAGTCCGAACTGTATCGGGGTGTTTACACTGAAATTCAGAAACTGATGTACTTTTCGTATCTCACGGGTAAGATAATCAGGGGCTACGACATATCCCACTTTCCATCCTGTAACATGGAAAGTCTTTCCGAAACTAAAGACAGCCATACTTCGTTTTCGCAGTTCGGGAAAGCGTAAAACACTTTCATGTTGCAATCCGTCAAAAATGATCCGGTCGTACACCTCATCGGCAAGCACCAGCAGATTTCTTTCTATGGCAACCTGTTCGAGTTTTACCATGTCTGCCTTACTCCAGACCGATCCTGTAGGGTTGTGCGGTGTGTTGATGATAATCATCTTTGTCTTTTCAGAGATGGCTTCATCCATTTTGTCCCACTGCACGGAAAAGTTTTCAGGATTGAGTTGTACAGGCACGGGCACGCCACCGCTTAACCTTACAGCAGGAATATACGAATCATAGGCCGGTTCGAAAATAAGCACTTCGTCACCTGGATGTATAAAAGCAGTGATACAGGAATATAATGCCTCGGTAGCACCTCCTGTCACAGTGATTTCAGCATCTTTGTTACCATCCCAGTTGTAAGTATCTATCAATGAATTTGCAATGCTTTTACACAGAAAAGGCAATCCCGGCATCGGGGCATATTGATTATGGCCCTGCTTCATGGCTTTACTTACATGTGCAATGAGTTCACGTGAAACCTCAAAGTCAGGAAATCCCTGTGATAAGTTTAAAGCACCAGCTTCATCAGCCATTTTTGACATGACTGTAAAAATCGTTGTGCCGATATCCGGAAGTTTGGATTTGATCAACCGATTTGTGTTTTCTGTTTAATGAAGCCCATTTTAGCCATTAATGGTTCTATTCAGAAGTAAATGAGTTAAAAGCCTTTTAAGTTTTTAATACCTGTTATTAAAGAGCTATACTTTTGCCAGCGGGGCAATGATAAGGTAAGAGATATCCACCTTACCTTTGCTTATATTACTCAGTTTTCCTTTAAGAAGCCGTTTTTTCAAAGGCGTAAGATGATCGGTAAACAGTATGCCGTTTATATGGTCATACTCATGCTGAAGGATGCGTGCAACAATACCGCTAAAAACTTCTTCATGTTCTTCCCACTGCTCATCCATATATTTGATCTTTACGGTATCCTTACGTTCCACATCTTCACGAATATTGGGAATACTGAGGCATCCTTCTTCAAAAATCCATTCTTCTCCGTTCTCGAATATCATTTCCGGGTTGATAAACACCTGTTTGAAATCTGCCACCTCTTCATCATCCATCTGACTGGTGTCAATAATAAATAATCGCACACTTTGCCCTATCTGAGGAGCAGCCAACCCCACACCATTGGCAGCATACATGGTCTCAAACATGTCTTCTGCAAGCGATATCACATCTATCGACCCGGGCTCGATTACTTTGGCTTTTTTCTTCAGAACCGGATCACCAAACATTACAATTGGGTAAATCATAAAAAAATACGCAGTTTGTTAAATCAATAAAATTATCGGTCGTTGTATTCTTTTCTTTCCAGATAGGATTGCAAAATAATGGAAGCGCTGATTTTATCAATATTTGACTTCTTTATTCTATCTTTTTTCTTCATACCTCCTGCAATCATTGCCGCAACAGCCATTTTAGAAGTATATTGTTCATTTTCAGTATCAATTTTCACTTCAGGAAACGTTTCCCTCAGTTTGGCAACAAATTTTTTTACAGCCCCGGTAGCATGTGTAGCCTGGCCATTAAGCCTATTTGGCATACCCACCACAATGGTTTCCACATTTTCATTCGGCAGATATTCACGGAGATATTTCATGATACGGGCTTCATCAACGGTGGTAAGCGGACTTGCTATGATCTTCATGGGGTCAGTAACTGCTATTCCAACCCGTTTCAATCCGTAATCTAAGGCCAATATTCTTCCCATTGCTGTCCGGATCAGTTCAATTTTGCTGTTTCCGCCATTTGTTTCAACACTTTTTGTTCAAGAATAAGCGCCTTCGGAAAAAGAATCTCATTTTCAATACTTGCATGGATACGCAATTCATGTTCAAGTTCGCGGAGTTCGTAAAATATCACCTTTAAATGAACCGGATCCGTATCATCCAATTGGTAACCGTTTGTTATTTCGCTTATCCCATGCAATTCTTCGTCATGTAATTCATGTTCAACGGCAAATTTCCGGAGTGCTGTCTGCCGGATGGTAAAGTATATTTTTGATGGAAGTAATTTTCCTTTTGAAGATTTATCGAGTTGTAAAATATAATTGAAAAGGGTATCCTCTTCTTTATAAGTATGATGTATAAAATCCTCAACAAATACCGGGAATATCCATTTAAGGTCTTCAATAAGTTGCACAGGGCTCACATTTCTGTCAAGTTCGCCAATCAGTTGCGCAATATAAGGCAACCTTTTTTTTATTAAAACATGGTGCGAATGCTTCAGGTATTCAATTACAAGGACCACTGGTAATTTCCTTAAAAAATGATTATGAGCCGGTCCTTTCTGGTTTACATTTTCAAGATCTCTGACCACAGATTTTACATCCAGCCCCTTTTTATTGCATACATTTTCGAGGGTTTCTTCCGAATAATCAAAAAAATTAATACCGAAAAAGTACAGAACGGATGCAAAAACATAGTTTTCATCTACAATATCCGATATTTTTTTTTGGCTAAGCATTTTAAATTCATTCGCATAAATGAATTCTGCAAAGATAATAAAAGTTCTGACCTTAAATTCACCGCTTCACAAATCTGTAAAGTGAATTGCTGCTACCGGATAGGTTTTAAACAAAAAGATGTAATTTTAAAGCCTGAGATGTGCAAAGTTTCAATGGATTAATAATCAGGTTTGTGAACAAGATAAGTAATACAAAATCGGACATACGTTTACCTTTCATAATAGCCATTGCTGTAGTAGTTGGTATTTTCATAGGTGCTACCATGCTCGAACCCAAATTTTCCATACAGGGGATATCGGGTAGCATTGCAAAATTCAAGGATGTAATTCTGAGCATTGATAAGAATTATGTGGATGAGGTGGATGCCTCAAGACTCGTTGATGATGCGATAGTTGAGATGCTGCGGGAGCTGGATCCGCATTCCACCTATATACCAAAAGAAGAAGTGGAGCGGCTGAATGCCCAGTTACGTGGAGTATACGAAGGTATTGGAATCCAGTTTGATATACTGAGAGATACGGTTTATGTAATCAGGGTGCTGGAAGGCGGGCCGTCAAAGACCATTGGATTGCAATCAGGAGATAAGATAATACAGGTAGAAGGTGAAATCATTGCAGGTACCGGTATTACCAACAAAGGGGTGACCGACCGGTTGCTGGGTCAGGCTGGTTCTGAAGTGACCATTACAATTTTAAGGGAAAACACAGAAAAGGATTATACCATTACAAGAGGAACCATTCCTCAGCGTACCATTGTATCGAGCTACATGATCAATAAAGAAACGGGATATATTAAAATAAGCCGGTTTGGATCTAAAACATACGATGAATTTAAAAACGCACTTTCCGAAATGCTTGATAAAGGCATGACGAAGCTTGTTTTGGATCTCCAGGGTAATCCTGGGGGATTAATGAGCGCCGCCGAAGACATTTCAGATGAACTGATAGCCGGCAGGAAGCTCATTGTTTCCCAGAAAAGTGTGCACGACCGTTATAATTCATCTTTTTATGCCCGAAAAGAAGGGATATTTGAAAATGGCCTGGTAATTGTGTTGGTTGATGAGTACAGCGCGTCAGCTTCAGAAATCGTGGCCGGTGCGTTGCAGGATCACGACAGGGCGTTGATTGTGGGCAGGCGAACATTCGGGAAAGGGTTGGTACAGATGCCGATATCGCTGAATGACAGATCTGAACTACGGCTTACCATAGCGCGCTATTACACACCCAGCGGCAGATCTATACAGAAGCCTTACAACAATGGAGAAGATTATTACTCAGATATTTCGAGCAGGTATGACCATGGTGAATTTTTTCATGCAGACAGCATAAAATTTGAAGATTCGCTTAAGTTTGAAACTGCCAAAGGGCGAACCATATATGGTGGTGGTGGCATTATGCCTGATTATTTTGTGCCCTATGATACTTCCATGCAAACGGCTTATTATAGCACACTGAGAAACAAAAGAGCAGTCAGGGAATATACGTTCAACTATTTTATCGCACACAATGAGGCACTGGGAAATATGCATTTTGATGATTTTATGAACTCCTTTGTCATAACGGATGAAATGCTTGCAAATATCGTAGAAATTGGCGAAGAACTGGGTATTGCTTTTAATAAAACTGAGTTTCAACACTCTCTGACATTACTGAAAGGTTTAGTGAAAGCAGATATTGCCTCTTTTGTATGGGGCGAAAACGGATATTATCCTGTCATTAATCCTGTTTCGAACGAAATATACATCCGGGCGCTTGAATTATTTGATGATGCCGCACTGCTGGCGGAAGCATATTAAATATTGAAACGATATGGCATATTATTTCAGACTTGGAAACATACCGGAAAAGCGGCATATCCAGTTCAGAAAACCAGATGGATCGCTTTACCATGAAGAGTTGGTCAGTTCGCTCGGTTTTTCCGGAATTTATTCAAACCTATACCACATTCATCCACCTACCCGCGTGGCCGAAGTGGGGCCTGTGGAATCATACAAGATAAAGATTGCAGAGGATTATCCTTTAAAACAAACCCACCTGAACACTTCCGGTATAACAACTACCGGAGAAGATTATCTGGATGCAAGAAAAGTGCTGATGGTCAACGATGATATAGCTATTTCGATATGTCATCCTTCAGGTAAAACGATGGATTACTATTATAAAAACGGAGAAGCCGATGAGGTCATTTTTGTGCATGACGGAAGCGGCACCTTATATTCGCAGTTTGGAAAGCTGGAGATAAAAAAAGGTGATTATGTGGTGATTCCGAGAACTACCATTTATAAAATCGACTGGAATGACGGGCAGGTGAAGCTACAGATTACCGAGTCAACGGCTCCGATAGAAACGGTTTCGAGGTACAGGAATATGCTTGGGCAGTTGCTTGAACATTCGCCCTATTGCGAAAGGGACATCCACCCGCCGGAAGCATTGGACACCGAGGATGGAGAAGGAAAATTTCTGGTAAAAATCAAAATGAGGGGGAATCTGTACCATTATATATATGACCATAGCCCTTTTGATGTGGTAGGCTGGGATGGATTTTTATACCCCTATAAATTGTCAATCTACGATTTTGAGCCACTGACGGGACGTATTCATCAGCCTCCACCCGTACATCAGACCTTCCAGGCAAATAACCTGGTGATATGTTCTTTTGTGCCTCGTTTGTTCGATTATCATCCGCTGTCCATTCCGGTGCCATATAATCATTCCAATATTGATTCGGATGAAGTACTATATTATGTGGAAGGAGATTTTATGAGCCGGGAAGGTATCGAGAGAGGTTCGTTTACGTTGCATCCGGGCGGCCTGCCCCACGGACCGCATCCCGGAACGGTTGAAAAAAGTATCGGGAAAAAGGAAACCAGGGAATATGCCGTGATGATCGATACCTTCAGACCGCTCAAACTCACGGAGGAAGCCTTGAAATATAACGATGATAATTATCCGATGAGTTGGAGAGAGTAAGCGGAAGATCATTTTATGGCAGCAGATTCCGGGTAAAATAAATGGCTTCAGAAAAATGCTGTAAATTACAGGGCAGATAGATTTTCTAATTCAGAACCCGGACGCTAATACTGAAAATCAAAAGAGTATGTGATTTCCCTCCTAAAATAAATGAAATGGCTGCAATCTTTTATCATTTAACCTCACTATTTTACGCATCAACTTCTATCCTGAAACTCCATGCGTAGTCACACGGACGATTGGCTATGTCATTTAATATTTCCGGTATTTCTATAATCGTAACATCCCCTTCTATGTTCCAATTCAGTGGGATTTCAAACCCTTTCAAAAATATTTCGCTGCCTTCTTTGGGTGAAACATGCATTAATTCCAGGCTTTCTCCTGGCCAGGTAGTTCTGATGACATACACAAACCGGTTGTCTTTACTTCTGGTATAATAAATGGTTTCGCCTTCCCTGAACGGCTTGTATCGCTTTGTATTGTAAATGGCCTCACCGTTGATTTTTAACCAATCTCCTATTTCTGTAAGCCGATCACGGCTTGCCTGCGGAATCAACCCCTCGGCATCAGGACCGATGTTCAATAAATAATTTCCTCCTTTTGCAGTAATATCTATAAGGTTGTGAATCAGGGTTTCTGCTGATTTCCAGTTTTCATCGAAGGATTTAAATCCCCAGGTATCATTCATGGTCATGCATGATTCCCAGTCCAGCGAAGAAGTGCCTTCAAGAATCTCCTGCTCAGGAGTGCCAAAGTCTCCGGCATACTTCTGATCTTGTTTATTCATTCCCTGCATTCCCATACGCCCCTTATCAACCCGATTGTTGACAAGTATTTCGGGCTTCAGACCGCGTACAAACTGATACATGTCCAGTCCGTGTGCATGCGTCCATTCCGGGATCCACTCCCCGTCAAACCAAAGTATATCAGGATCATATCTCACAATCAGCTCCTTCACCTGCGGCTTCAGATAATTTTGCACATAACTATCAAAGTTGGGATTGCTTTTTTCGCTGGTATTATAATCCGGATAATGCGGTGCCTGGGCATCCGGATGATGCCAGTCCATGATGGAATGATAAAACCCAAGATGAATGCCGTATTTATCGCACGCCTCTTTCAACTCACTTAATAAATCCCGTTTTACAGGTGCAAAATCAATGACGTCATAATCGCTTACTTCTGAATCCCAGAGACTGAACCCATCGTGATGTTTGGAAGTGATGACGATGTATTTCATGCCGGCGTCTCTGGCAATACGCACCCATTCATCTGCATCGTATTTTACGGGATTAAACTTCCGGGCAAATTTTTCATATTCCGCGACAGGAATATGAGCGCTGTTCATGATCCATTCACCAATACCAGGTATCTGTTCTTCATTATATACTCCTGCCGGCACGGAATACACACCCCAATGAATAAACATACCAAAAGTGGCATCCCGCCACCATTCCATCCGGTTGTTTCGGGCATCGTTCGGTTCTTCCAGGTAGTTGACGGTATCCGCCGGTTTTTCATCGTTTAATTCCTTTTTTGCTTGCTGACAACTTGCTGCCAATGCAATTAGAATTAATAAGAGCGTAATCTTTTTCATAGTAAACATATTCAATAATTCAAGTTACATCCTATCCTGCACAAATCAAGATTTTATCCTGTTTTGTCAAGCAGGGTTTCCCTGTTCTTTGTGGCCCAAACAGCATGTATCCATATTCTTACTAACAACATGGATTCTGTTTTTAATGGCTAAAGCCCTATGTATTGCCATGCCTGCCGGTGCCACAGGCATCCCGATGGGGCAGGCAGGAATTCTTATCATCTCCGCCCTAAAGGGCGGGGCAAAAGTTTTGTTTTTTCCTTCCCTGTACGATGGCCAAAATAGAATGTTTTTGCTCTGTAATCCACGCGATAAAGAAGAAGCCAGCGGATTCATTTCCCCGGAAGGGCAAAAGCCATGTAAACGTCTCCCGACGGCGTTCCCAGCTTGCCTCCACCGCATGCAATCACAATATATTGCTTCCCATTTATACTGTATGTCGATGGCGTAGCATAGCCGGCAGCAGGTAATTTTGTTTCCCATACCAGATTGCCGTTAGCCGGATCAAAAGCCCTGAATTTTTCATCCTGAGTGGCAGCAATAAAAAGTATTCCTCCTGCTGTCAGCAAAGGCCCTCCATAGTTCTCCGTGCCGGTGACAGGTATGCCTTTTTCTGTAAGTCCGGGGTGTTCGCCAAGCGAAACCTGCCATTGGATCTCTCCTGCTGATAAATCAATAGCAGTCAACGTTCCCCACGGCGGCTTGATGGCCGGATAACCTTCAGGATCTTTAAATTTTATATACCCTGTACCTGCGTACCGATCGGGATAAAGGTTAGATTCATCCCTGGTATCGTCAACGCTGTCTGCCAGCCACAGGTAATCCCGGATAGCTTCCCCTTCATAACCAGTCAGCCAGGCAAAAGATGGCATATTTCCTTTACCCTGTTCCAACTGTGTCATAAACGATTCCCTGTTCATTCTTCCTGTTAAACCTCCAAGCGTCGGCACTACACCCATAAATTCGCCTCCTTTGCGATCGACACCATGGCACGAGGCACAATATTGCCTGAAAAGTCCTTTTCCAAAGCCAAACCGATTGGTCTCATTTTTAAATATGGGAACCATATTAAGTATCCAGGGCATTTCGTTTGCATTCACATAAAGCCATCCGGTTTCCGGATCATATGCGGCGCCTCCCCACTCCCCACCGCCGTCATAACCGGGAAATATGATGGTACCTTCCTCGCTGGGTGGTGCATACATGTGCTCATTACGTTTTCCGGTGAAGCGTTCGGAAACAAATGCATAGGACGCTGAGTCCATATTATTCAGATCCGCTCTTTCAAACTTTTGTCTTGCAAAAGGCGGTGGTTTTAATGGTTTTGGCTGTGTAGCCCAGCTTTTTTCTCCATACAACCGGGATGCAGGCACAGGCTCTTCTTCTATGGGAAACAAGGGTTCGCCGGATTCACGATCCAGCACAAATACGTATCCTGTTTTGGTGATCTGTGCTACGGCGTCTGTTTTTCTACCGCCTATTTTAATGGTCACCAGGTTGGGAGGTGCGGGGATGTCGCGGTCCCACAGATCGTGGTGTACGGTCTGGAAATGCCATATACGTTCTCCGGTATTGGCATTCAGCGCCAGAATACAGTTGGCAAACAGGTTTTTTCCATGACGGTCTGCGCCATAAAAATCATAAGATGCCGAACCTGTAGGTATGAACACCAATCCTCTTTCTTCATCGAGGCTCATGCCTGCCCAGGCATTGGCGCCGCCGGCGTATAGATACGCCTCTTCCGGCCAGGTGTCGTATCCAAATTCGCCTGGTTGAGGAATGGTGTGGAAAATCCACTCCTGCTCTCCGGTTATTACATTATAGGCTCTGATATGGCCGGGTGCAGCGCCAGACCCTTCATCTACACGTGTACCCAGAATGAGCAGGTCCTTATAAACGATCCCCGGGGTAGTGGAAATAACAAACCGGTCGCTGGCGTCCCGGCCTAACCCGTTGCGCAAATCTACTGTGCCGTTTTCTCCAAATGCGGTGATGCGTTTACCAGCAACCGGGTCCAATGCATATAAAAAGGAACCTGCCGTAAACAACAATCTTGACTGGTCACCGTTAGTCCAGTACACCAGGCCGCGGTTCACGCCCATAAAATATTGATCATAAGCCCCTTCCCAGGGATCGAATACCCACTGTTCCTCGCCGGTAGCGGCATTAAGGGCAAAGAATTTAAGTTTTGGCGAACTCCCGTAAAGAATGCCATCAATAATCAGGGGGTTGCATTGGATCTGTGTACGGTTAAGCGAATCGGAATCTCCTGATTGGTAAATCCATGCCACCTCCAGATCTTGAACGTTGTCGATAGTTATCTGGTCGAGCGTAGAGTATTGGCTGCTGGAATTATCTCCAAGGTAAACGGGCCAGTTTTTATCTTCCTTTTCTGATAAAAACGAGCAGCTAAATACATATATTAGGGTAATCAATAGAAAAGAAGATCGGAATAGCCGTGAATTGATTTTTATTATATACATAAATGGCACTTTTCGATCCAACAGGTTTCGGGAAAATCCCAATTTACAATTTACCTGGAAACATTTACCGGTGTGAATGATTTTTTGAACCGTTTGATGAAAAGCCCACCCGGAGAAATGTATCGGTGAGCACTTTCAACTCAGAAATATCAATACGGCCATCTGCAACGGCCATATCAACGAGCATAGTGCGCAGCATGTCCATAACTCCTAAAAACCATTTTGCGGAAACCTGGGTTTTGGGCACTAATATTTCAAGGCCGGTTAGGAATCATAGAGATTCCTTATGATTAGATTATGAAATAATAAAATAGATTTTGCTTTTAAATATTAAGACAGAGAATTAATTTCATATATATGATACATGTTGAAGAGATTACAAAGAGAGGATATCTGAAAAAATTTGTAAAATTTCCGTTCTCATTATATAAAGATTCTAAATATTGGGTTCCCCCTATTATAAAGCAAGAATTAGATACATTCGATAAAACCATAAACCCCGTATTCTCAGACGTCGATGCTCATTTTTTCTTAGCCTATAAAAACAATAAAATTGTAGGGCGCGTGGCTGCAATAATCAATTGGGAAGAAGTTAAAAAACAACAGAAAAATAAAATTCGCTTTGGTTGGTTTGATGTTATTGATGATATTGAAGTTTCCAAAGCACTATTAAATAAAGTACAAGAAATAGGTAAAGAACACCAATTAGAATATATGGAAGGTCCCATGGGATTTTCTAACCTTGACAAAGTTGGAGTTCTAACCGAGGGCTTTAAGCATATCGGCACCATGATTACATGGTACAACCATCCTTATTACGTAGAACATTTAGAAGCATTAGGTTTTGTTAAAGAAAAAGAATACTTAGAAAACAAATTCCACATGGATGATATAGACCCTGCTCCTTTCTTTAAAGCACAAGAACTCATTAAGCGCAGGTATGGTCTCAACGCTATTAGTTTTAAATCATCCAAAGAAATCATGCCCTATGTAGATAAAATGTTTGATCTATATAACACAAGCTATGCGTCTTTAGCTTCTTTCGTGGCAATTTCAGATATTCAAAAAGAATATTTCAAAAAGAAATATATTCGTTTTATTAATCCGGAATACATAGAATTTGTTGAAGACAAACAGCATAATTTAGTAGCTTTCGCGATTGTAATGCCTTCATTTTCCAGAGCACTACAAAAAGCAAAAGGAAAATTATTCCCGTTCGGATTTCTACATCTGTTAAATGCCAGGAAAAATAGCAAAGATGTAATTTTTTATCTGATTGGTGTACATCCGGAATATCAAAACAAAGGAGTTACCTCCATTATTTTTAGTAATTATTATAAAACATTTAAAGAAAAAGGAGTAACAAATTTTATTCGCACTCCTGAGCTGGAAGAGAATAAAGCGATATATCAATTATGGAAACACTTTAATCAGGTTACGCATGCGCGACGAAGAACCTATAAGAAAAGTTTTTAAGTAGAGTCTGTCCATAATGTCCCGATTACTGAATATGTTATAATTACAGCTTGATGTCGTTGAATTGAGTCTCTCTGTGCCCAAATTGATTCTGGCGGCGTCTAAATTGAGTCTCGCGGTGTCGGAATTGAATCTCCCGGTACCGAAATTGAGCCTCGCTCTACCGAAATTGAGTCTCTCGGTGTCCAAATTGAGTCTCTCGGTGTCCAAATTGAGTCTCTCGGTGTCCAAATTGAGTCTCTTGGTGTCCAAATTGAGTCTCTTGGTGTCCAAATTGAGTCTCGCGGTGTCCAAATTGAGTCTCGCGGTGTCCAAATTGAGTCTCGAGGTACCTGAATTGGGCCTGGCAAAGGAATTATTATATTCTTTCAGTATTAAATAAACCGACTATCAAGTAATCAAAAAATTCACTGAAATTTTTCGAAATTATATAGCGCTATTCTGGCATATGACAACCGATTAGGTTTTTCCGAAGATTTGTTGTTTTGAATTTTACCAAACTTACCGAATCCAGGGAATTCCTTATATTCTGCCATTAGTAGTCATTGAAAGATTTAAACAAAATACATTGATTATATGAAAGATATAGAAGGGATAAAATACTACTCTCCAGCAGAAGAAAAAGTAAATGTCATTTCTCATGCTATAGGTTTCATTTTAGGAATTGTTTATTTTGTACTTCTGGTTACCCATGCAACCCGGCACGGAGACGTTTGGCATATTGTTAGTTTTAGCGTTTTCGGGGCAGGCTTGGTTATATTATATGCTGCTTCTACTGTTTACCACAGCGCTAAAAAGCCAGCTGTGAGGAGTAGATTGAGAATTATTGATCACATTTCTATTTATGTTCTCATTGCAGGCACTTACACTCCTTTTGCACTTGTAACGCTACATGGTACACTAGGTTGGGTGATATTCGGTACTGCCTGGGGACTGGCTTTAACTGGAATAATTTTGAAACTTTTCTTTACAGGAAGATATAGTTTAATTTCGTCTATAATGTATGTATTAATGGGTTGGATTGCCTTTTTCGCAATAAAACCATTAGCTAATAATTTGCCTTTTGAAGGCTTGCTCTGGCTTTTGGCAGGAGGAATAGCTTACACAATAGGAGCAATTTTATACAGCATTAAAAAAATAAGGTTCAATCACGCAATCTTCCATGTATTTGTTTTAATTGGTAGCTTTTGTCATTTTATATCAGTGTTCTTTTATGTTTTGCCGCGTGAATAAATCAGCTTCCGGATAGGAGTTTAATATCCACAATAAAACGACTGGAAAAAACTGCAACCAGCCTGCCATGCCTTCGGCAGCCTCCCTAAAGGTGACAGATAGAGTAAATCGGCAGGCAGGAACGCGCCATAGCCAAGCCGTTGTGTGTAAAATATAGCAGCAATGGAATGATTTTGCCCACAATCAATATGCTTCATTCTTCATCTTTAAAACCTGTCAATCCACTCTTTGACAAGTAATACAATAGCGTTCCAACCACAAGCCCGATTACAAACCCGTAGGGCAGCCCACCTGCTGCTAAAGATACCAATATAGCAATGGTAAGCTCTGTTTTTGAGCGAACGATATCTCTGATAAGTACCATTAATGCTATTCCTTCAAAAAGAAGTATGACACCCAATACAGGCAGAGGAAAAAGGTGCACCATATTTTCAAAACCACCGCTGAATATCACACCCATTATCAGATAAAGCATCCCGTAAATAATAACCGACCCGCCAGTCCTTCCACCAAAAGTGTAGTGTCCGACCATTCCACCAGACCCGTGACAAGTGGGTATCCCACTTAAAAAAGGATTGATGAGGTTCATTATAGAATACGTATAACTTATTTTACGAATAGTAAGCGGTTTCCTCTCAGGGAACAGGTCTGCAGAAATCTGTTTGGTAGCAAGTATAGAATTACCAAGCGAAAGAGGAATTTGAGGTAAAGTCAATAAAACAAAGCCGGCCAAAATATCAGACCAGGCAGGAATATTGAATTGAGGTAAGTTAAAACCAACATTTTTGATTAAATCCTCACCATCGATGTTGAATATAAAGGCATAGATTACACCCAAAACAATGACAAACAATGCAGGTGGAAATTTTTTGTTGCCAATAAGAAAGATTATTAAAAGAAAAGAAATGGCAGCCACCCAGTAGCCAACAATACCATCGGAAGGCACATAATCTTTTAACGCCAGCAACGATAACTTAATACCCAATCCAAATTGTATTCCTCTCACGACACATTTTGGTACTACTTTCGCTATCCAGTCAATTAATCGTGTGACGGTTAGAAAAAACATTGTAATACCAATCGCCAAACCGCCTCCATAAAGTACATCACCACTTACTTTTTGTGTAATTACTATTGCTGCCATTGCCTTGAGTGGTTGAACAGGCATTGGGATACGGTAAATGAGTGCAGTGAAAATTTGCATTAATCCAAACATGATCAATACACTGCCGCTGTGTAGCCCCACAGCTAATATCATTGCAATGATTAGCGGAAAATCAGTGCCAATATCCCCAAACGCCCCTGAAAATTCGTTTCTGTTGAATTTGATTTCCTTTAATTTATCTACTAGTTGTTTCACTGCAATTAAGTGTCAATTTTCGGGGCTTCAAGTTTACTTTATAATTCATTATGATGACTTCATTATTCAGAAAAATAAAAATTTGAACTTCCTGTAAAAGTGCTGCCAATGGATGATAAGATTATTGATTTATCATTAAATTCTGATTTTAATGATTTTGAAGACACAATACAATATTATACGGCCATTGAGAATAAATTTGAAATAATTATTACCCGGAATTTACGGGATTTTAAGCTATCGAAAATTCCGGTAATGACAGCAAATGATTACTTGACAATGAAATAATGCCAGGTGGTACACATGCTACAGTGGTTGAAATCCTCCTTTGCATGTTTTACATGCTACGGAGGTTGAGAAATTTCACGCCAGATCTGGGTAGCTCTGCAACCAGTAAAATGACTTCATAACAGGTAAAATGAACAGAAAATGACGTTTATATAAATATATATGGATATATATGGATATATATGGATAATTATAGATATTTATAGATATAATTAGCATGAGATATCAGAGGGAGCGATATGACTGCCTGCCTGACATAATGAAATGAAGGCGGGAAGAATCTTATGAATAATGCATGCACCAAAATAAATCTAGCGCGGAAGTTACCTGCACTACGGCAGGCGGGCTTCCGTGCTTTCTTTATCTTTAAGAATGTGGGACTCTATTGAAAATGAGACTTTTTCTGCCCGACTGTGACAGGTGGACTTTGAGGCATAAAAAAGGGCCATGAAGTATGAGATTATTCCATACCGGCATTGCCGCTCAGGCGGGCGCTAACGCCCTAGAAAAGCTGGTTATTGTTCACTTTTAACATAGCTTAAGGTGCTCATTTTCCGTTTGTCAGCCTTATCCCAACGCAAGGACACTTGCAGAGCCTGCCTCGCCGGACAGGAAGGGACCTTGCGTCAACTATGGTGATTCGGATATGTATCTCTTCAAGGTTCTCTTTCGAGTAACCTTGAAGTGGGAAAATACTGATAACTACTCATTAATTTTTACCTCCTCAAAGCTACTGGCATACGGTTAATGCAAATGTGTCGCACGTCTCGCTAACGCTCCATCCCGATAGCCCCGATAGCTATCGGGGGGAAAGGATGGAAGACTTGCGCCAGATTTGAGTATGTATATGTATAAGGACTGAGGAAAAACCGGTTTTTCTGTTCCTACCACGGAAGGCAGGCATAAAAAAAGAACTGCCAGCCGGCAGCTCTTTCATACTGAATTACTTGTGCAGTCTGTGAAGACCTATATATAAGAAATTGATTGATTTTTACTTTTTATCATCTTTCACTTCTTCAAATTCCACATCCGAAACATTAGAATCAGAGTCTGAAGCAGATGCACCTGCATCGGCCTGGGCATCGCCATCAGTGCCTGCAGCCTGGTCGCCCTGGGTTGCCTTGTACATTTCCTGCGAGGCAGCCTGCCATGCCTGGTTCAGGTTGTTCATAGCAGTGTCAATACCTGCAAGGTCCTGTTCCTGATGCGCTTTTTTCAGCTCTTCCAGTGCTACATTTACGGCCGTTTTGTTACCTTCAGAAAGCTTATCGCCGTATTCTTTTATCTGCTTTTCAGTCTGGAAAATTAGCGAATCAGCCGAGTTGATCTTATCAATCTTTTCGCGTTCCGCTTTATCTGCCTCTGCATTGGCTTCGGCTTCTTTTTTCATTTTTTCAATTTCCTCATCCGTAAGACCTGAAGACGCTTCGATCCTGATTTTCTGCTCTTTTCCTGTGCCTTTGTCTTGTGCAGACACATTCAGAATACCATTGGCGTCGATATCGAATGCAACCTCGATCTGAGGTACGCCGCGTGACGCGGGCGGTACGCCGTCGAGATGGAATCTGCCAATGGTCCGGTTATCTTTGGCCATTTGCCTTTCACCCTGCAGCACATGTATCTCTACCGAAGGCTGGTTGTCGGAAGCGGTTGAAAATATTTCGGATTTCTTGGTCGGTATGGTGGTGTTGGCGTCAATCAGTTTAGTAAATACGCCTCCCAGGGTTTCAATACCAAGTGACAACGGTATAACATCGAGCAGCAACACATCTTTCACTTCGCCGGTAAGCACGCCTCCCTGTATGGCAGCGCCAACGGCAACCACTTCATCGGCGTTTACACCTTTTGATGGTGTTCTGCCAAAAAATTTCTCCACTTCCTCCTGGATCACAGGCATACGTGTAGAGCCACCTACCAATAACACTTCATCAATATCTGATGCAGTGAGTCCGGCATCTTTCAGTGCCTTCCTTACCGGAGCCATCGAACGCTTGATCAAGTCGTCGGAAAGCTGCTCGAACTTAGACCTGGAAAGCTTTTTCACAAGGTGCTTGGGAACGCCATCAACTGGCATAATGTAAGGCAGGTTAATTTCTGTTTCCGTAGAACTTGAAAGCTCGATTTTAGCTTTTTCTGAAGCTTCTTTCAAACGCTGTAATGCCATCGGATCTTTACGCAGATCCAATCCTTCGTTTTTCTGAAATTCGTCTGCCAGCCATTCGATGATCACCTGGTCAAAATCATCACCACCAAGGTGCACATCACCGTTGGTTGATTTTACTTCAAATACGCCATCGCCGAGTTCGAGGATGGAGATATCGAACGTTCCTCCTCCCAGGTCATACACGGCAATTGTGATGTCGCGGTTTTTTTTATCAAGCCCGTATGCGAGTGACGCGGCAGTAGGCTCATTGATGATGCGTTTTACATCAAATCCTGCAATCTGGCCAGCTTCTTTGGTAGCCTGTCTTTCGGAGTCGTTGAAATATGCCGGCACAGTGATAACCGCTTCGGTGATTTCGGTACCCAGGTAATCTTCTGCAGTAGATTTCATCTTTTGAAGAATCATGGCGGAAATTTCCTGAGGGGTATATTTGCGATCTCCTATCTTTATTCTTACCGTATCGTTGTTTCCTTTTTCAATATCATATGTGATGGTTTTTCTTTCAGCGGGAACTTCTGAGTATTTTTTACCCATAAATCTTTTTACAGAAGTTACGGTATTCTTAGGATTTGTAATGGCTTGCCTTTTTGCAGGATCTCCAACTTTTCTTTCTCCTTTTCCGTCATCGAGAAAAGCTACAATCGAAGGAGTAGTACGTCGCCCTTCGCTGTTAGGAATAACAACCGGCTCGTTTCCTTCCATTACAGCAACGCACGAGTTGGTAGTTCCCAGGTCAATTCCAATTATTTTGCCCATAATGTCCTCTGGTTAATATGTTATATTTATATTTATTTTTTTCCGTCATTAGTTTTTATGCAATGCGTATGCCAATATGCTATTTCTCTGGAATTTATGACATAATGTCATAAGGTTTTGTGCGCAGGTATTAGAAATGCGTCAATAATGCTACCTTTGCGGCTTCGTTTGAGAAGAGAGTTTTATAAATGAGTATAGCTGAAGAAATAGAAAGAAGGAGGACATTTGGTATTATCAGCCATCCTGATGCCGGAAAAACCACATTAACGGAGAAGCTACTGCTTTTTGGAGGCGCCATAAAAACAGCAGGGGCTGTAAAATCGAATAAAATCAATGTACATGCCCGCTCCGATTGGATGGAAATTGAAAAACAACGCGGAATATCGGTGGCCACTTCCGTGATGGGATTTGATTATAAAGGCATCAAAATCAATTTGCTCGATACACCGGGCCACGAGGATTTTGCGGAGGATACGTACCGCACACTTTCGGCTGTTGACAGTGTGGTGATGGTAATTGACTGTGTAAAAGGTGTGGAGCAGCAAACCGAAAAACTCATGGAAGTGTGTCGTATGCGCAATACACCTGTGATGGTCTTTATCAATAAACTGGACCGGGAAGGGCGCGACCCGTATGACCTGCTGGATGAAATTGAAGACAAGCTTATCATCAAGGTTCATCCGTTAAGCTGGCCGATAAATATGGGAAAGCAATTCAAGGGGGTGTATAATCTGTACGAAAAAAAACTATTGCTTTTCGAGGCAAGCAAGGCCCGTTTGACTGAAGAAATTATCGAAATATCGGATGTTCAGCGACCCGAACTTGAACAATACATTGGTGAAACGAATGCCCTGAAACTTCGAGAGGATATTGAGTTAATTGAGGGGGTATATCCTGCCTTTGAAATAAATGAGTACCTGGCAGGCGAACTGGCGCCTGTCTTTTTCGGCAGCGCGGTTAATAATTTTGGAGTAAAAGAACTGCTGGACTGCTTTATAGAAGTTGCTCCGTATCCGAAAGAGCGGGAAACAAACCAACGTGTTGTAAATCCGATGGAAAGCAGATTTTCGGGCTTTGTTTTTAAAATACATGCCAATATGGATCCCCGGCACCGGAATCGCGTGGCATTTGTGCGGGTATGTTCCGGAAAATTTGAAAGAAAAAAAAATTATCATCATGTAAGGTTGGGAAAAAACATACGGTTCTCCAATGCAACAGCGTTTATGGCACAGGAGAAAGAAATGATTAATGTCGCTTTTCCCGGTGATATTGTGGGCTTATATGACACCGGCAACCTCAAAATCGGCGATACCCTGAACGAAGGTGAAAAAGAAATTTTCAAAGGCATCCCCAGTTTTTCCCCTGAGATTTTCAAAGAAGTAATAAACCTCGATGCCATGAAATCGAAGCAGCTTGACAAAGGACTTTCTCAGTTGATGGACGAAGGTGTTGCACAGTTATTTACCTACGAGCTTGGATCTAAAAAAGTGGTAGGTACGGTGGGTCATCTGCAGTTTGAAGTGATACAGCACCGGTTGAAACATGAGTATGGAGCTTCGTGCCGTTTCCAGCCGGTTAGTCTGTTCAAAGCGATCTGGATCCACAGTGATGACAAAAAGAAGCTGAAGCAGTTTATTGACTCCAAATACCGGCATATTGCCAGAGATAAAGACCACAATCTTGTGTTTATGGCTGAAACCAAAGCCTGGCAGCAAATGGTGCAGGAGAATTTCCCTGATATAGATTTTCATTTTACTTCAGAATTTTAGTGCCCGGTGAAGACTTAATTCCGGATCGTAGGATCGGCACCTGGTGTTGCAGCCGGGTTAACCACACTGTTCAAAATGCATGGAAGCATGGCACTGGATAAGGTGATGGTACCTGCTATTGCGTAGGCGGAACATGGATTTGAGCTTTTGATGGGGCAGGGTTTGCTTTATGCTGCTATGCTCGGTGGTTACCTTGGGCCGTTTAAGCCTGGTCAGCGGGCTGCTTCACACATATCGCCCATGATACTCCCCGAAGATAATGAACCGTATATGGGAATCGGGGCGGCTGGCGGAAGCCGCATAAATTCCGCAATCATTCAGGCTATCAGCCGCGTGTTGGACAGGGGCATGGACCTGGCGAAGGCGCCGCTACGGGGCCTGATGATAAACAGCAAAAAGCTTACTGAGGTGTTTAGAACCTGTAAAAGACCTGTTAAATTAAAAAGAATTACATAATGTAGCTTTCGGATTAGCTATTTTTACAGAATGAATATGTCGTTTCAGATAATTTATGAAGATAATCATTTGCTTGTGTTAAACAAACCGGCAGGGATGCTTGTGCAGGGAGACAATACGGGAAACACTCCCATTGTTGAATTCGGAAAAAATTATATAAGGAAAAAATACAAAAAGCCAGGAAAAGTATTTTTGGGGGTTGTTCACCGGCTTGACAGACCGGTAAGTGGTGTGGTGGTACTGGCGCGGACATCCAAGGCGCTGGAGCGTATGAATAAACTGTTCAGAGACCGCAAAGTTCAAAAAACGTATTGGGCTGTGGTAAAGCGCAAACCACCTAAAGAAAAGGACAAACTTACCCATTGGCTGGTGAAGGATACGGCTAAGAATAAAGTGACTGCTTATACTTCACCTAAGGATGGTGCTCAGAAAGCCGAGCTATCATACAGGATATTGGGAAGTCTCAACAATCATCATCTGCTGGAAGTGGTGCCGCTTACAGGCAGGCCACATCAGATAAGGGTGCAGTTGGCCGGTATCGGATGCCCCGTTCGCGGCGATATCAAATATGGATTCCATAAACCCAATCCGGATAGCTCCATTAACCTGCACGCACGAAAAATCCATTTCATTCATCCTGTAAAAAAGGAACCGATCACTTGTAAAGCGGCATTACCTGAAAACGAATTCTGGGAGCAATTTCTTGTTTTGGATAAAATACAGGTTAAAGACAAGGAAATTGACAAACTTTATTGAGCGCGGTATGGCAGTGAATTGGATAAAAAAGCTTCAGACACGCTGGAATCTCAACAATCCTGGCCAGGTTTTATTGGTTCTTTTGGTTTTTGCATGCACCGGATTCACGGTGATGTTTTTAAAAAAGCCGGTCACGCAATACTTTTTTACCGAACCCGGATCAAATACACTTTTCAGCATACTTTACTGGATTTTCATATTACCGGTGTACAATGTGCTGCTATTGGTCTACGGGTTCGTTTTTGGTCAGTTTAGATTTTTCTGGAATTTTGAAAAAAAGTTCTTCAAAAGGATGTTGAAATTCTGATCTGAAGTTTCGGGTCGAAATCCTGCACACCCTGAAGTGCGAGAAGGAGCGTAGCCATGGTGCAGGTTATGATCCTTTTGTCAGAGACCTGTCCCATGGAGGAGAAGTACGGATTCATCGAGTCGTTCCTCCGGGAATGACCTGAATGTATGCCTTTTAAGAATGACGTTTTTTTGGTCTTTTAAGACAGCCCATTTCTGTATTTATAACGTATGTACTGCCTGGTTATTCGTCTTCTTCAATAATAGCTTCGGCCAGAACGATTACCCGGTTATTCAATACTTCCACAACCCCTCCATCAATTATTATCTCTTCATACAGTTCTTTGCTACTGTACACAACCGTCCCTTTTGCCAGGGTACTTACCAGCGGTGCATGATTGTTGAGCACCTGAAATGAGCCATCCGTACCCGGAAAGGATACCGAAAGAACTTCTCCTTCAAATACTTTTTTGTCGGGAGTGACGATTTCCAGATACATATTTAAATATTTAAGATTGTGGATAAAATAAATTTACTCCTCGGCTTCAGCTATCAGCTTTTCACCTTTTTCAATGGCTTTTTCAATGGTTCCCACCAGGTTAAATGCAGTTTCAGGAAGGTGATCGAGTTCACCGTCAAGAATCAGGTTAAACCCATTGATGGTATCTTTGATGTCAACCAGTACTCCGTCATGCCCGGTAAACTCCTCGGCCACAAAGAATGGTTGCGAAAGGAACCGCTGTGCACGGCGTGCACGGTGTACCACCATCTTGTCTTCATCCGAAAGTTCGTCCATCCCGAGAATGGCGATAATATCCTGCAGCTCTTTATAACGCTGGAGGATCTCAATAACCCTCGTTGCACAGTTGTAATGCGCTTCGCCCACAATATCCGCCGAAAGGATTCGTGAGGTAGAGTCAAGCGGGTCAACTGCCGGATAAATACCCAGTTCTGCAATTTTACGCGACAATACCGTGGTGGCATCGAGGTGGGTAAATGTAGTAGCAGGAGCGGGGTCAGTAAGGTCGTCGGCAGGAACGTACACCGCTTGTACCGAGGTTATGGAGCCCCGTTTGGTTGACGTGATCCTTTCCTGCATGGCGCCCATTTCTGTTGCCAGTGTAGGCTGGTAACCTACGGCAGAAGGCATCCGGCCAAGAAGCGCCGATACTTCCGATCCGGCCTGGGTGAAACGGAAAATGTTATCCATAAAAAAGAGGATATCGTTTCCCTGTCCTTTTCCGTCTCCGTCCCGGAAATATTCCGCAATGGTAAGCCCTGATAGTGCTACCCGGGCCCTTGCTCCTGGAGGTTCATTCATTTGACCGAAAACCAGTGTAGCCTGCGAATTGCCTAATTCTTCTTTATCAACAATGCCGAGATCCCAGTCTCCCTTTTTCATGGATTCTTTGAAGGCATCGCCGTAGCGGATTACCCCGGATTCAATCATTTCACGAAGCAGGTCATTACCTTCTCTCGTTCTTTCGCCTACACCTGCAAATACGGACATGCCTGAGTATGCTTTTGCAATGTTGTTGATAAGCTCCATGATGATAACGGTTTTGCCTACACCGGCGCCGCCAAACAAGCCCACTTTACCGCCTTTTACATACGGTTCAATCAGGTCAATAACCTTAATGCCTGTAAAAAGCACTTCCGAGGAGGTTGAAAGATCTTCAAATTTCGGAGGATTCCGGTGGATGGGCATTCTTTTTGTTGTTTCAGGTTGCTCCATGCCGTCGATGGCCTCACCTATCACATTGAGCAACCGCCCTTTGATGTTTTCACCAACCGGCATTTGGATGGGCGAGCCGGTATCGGTAACTTCCATACCCCTGACCAGCCCTTCCGTACCGTCCATCGCGATGGTTCTTACCCGGTCATCGCCAAGATGCTGCTGCACCTCGAGCACAATTTTAGTACCGTTGATTTTGATTACTTCCAGCGAATTAAGAATATAGGGTAAGTCCTGGTAAGAACTAAAAGCCACATCAACAACAGGGCCGATTACCTGTGTGATTTTACCTTTTTTTGCCATTATAACTACTTTCGATGTCCTGCTATTTTTTCAGACTGCAAATGTAGTTTTTATCATTCTTAAACCAAACCTAATCTATATTATTTAAGCCGTGGGTTCCGGTTTTTTTCTCCGTAGCACAATGCGAAAGGTAGTTCCCTTATCGGGTTCTGACGACTTTACATAAACCTTTCCATTATGATAGTTTTCGATGATCCTTTTAGCTAAAGTAAGGCCCAGGCCCCAGCCGCGTTTTTTTGTGGTAAAACCCGGATTAAAAACCTGCTTTAGTTTTGATTTTGGAATACCTTTGCCGTCGTCAGATATATCCACAAAAACACGCCAATCACTCCCTTCCACAATATTGATATGGAGATTACCTTCACCTCCCATAGCATCGACAGCATTTTTGCAAATATTTTCGATGACCCATTCAAACAGGGGAACATTGATATTGGCAGAAATGTTGTCATGCATGGCATGAACCTCCATATTCACTTTTGAGGATACCCTGCTGCGTAGATAGGAAACCGAATTATTTATCACTTCCACAATATTCTCTTCATTCAGAATCGGAACAGATCCGATGCTGGAAAACCGTTCGGTGATGAGCATAAGTTTTTTGATATCTTTATCCAGTTCGGTAATGATGTTAGAATCTTTAAAGTGTTTGTCGGTCTTAAGGAATTCCAGCCAGGCGATCAATGATGAAATCGGCGTACCCAGTTGATGAGCCGTTTCTTTTGCCATGCCCACCCAAACCCTGTTTTGTTCGGCCGCTTTTGAATAATTAAAAGCCAGATAAGCAATAAAGGCAAAAATAGCTATTACACTGAGCTGAATATACGGGTAATACGTAAGTTGGGTTAACAAAAAGGAATTACGGTAATAAATGAATTGGGTATCGTAAATTTCGTCTGTTTCCGGATCTTTGAAGTTAACATCGATGGGGTCGTATTCATCCTTCATCTTTTTTAACTCTTTGTTCAGTGTGAAGCTTACTTTGGATGCACTCCACGAAGAATCAATTTCAATATTTCGATAATCTCCGATCTTCCCTTGTTTGTCAACAAGAATAGTTGGTATGGAATTATTCTGAAAAAGGATTTCCTCGGTAATAAAATAGACGTCTCTTTTTGAGCTTTCGTTGATCGTGTATTCCAGCGCTTTTGCAAACAACTCGATCTGCCTGCGTTCTCGTTGCTTCAATTGTTTAACCAGAACATCGGTATAATATATGGAGCCGCCACTTATAACTATGGAAATGAACAGAACGATCCAATTTAGATTGGATTTATTCTTGTAAATGTTGAAGACTTCCGAAGGCATAAACGGATTAGCCATAATTTTTTATTGAGAAGGTCTTAAAATAACAAAAAATGCCGGATAGGTCAATCAAATCTACCAGCATTTATGAAGTATTGCATCCGTTTTAACCGGTATGCCAGCTTAATTGTTCATTAAAAACCACTTGGCAAGTACTTTATAATTGACTTTTGTGCCGTGCAGCAGTATTCCTACCCGGTAAATTCTTGACGCAAACCAGATCGTAAATACAAATCCTGCAATAAGCGATAACATCGATACAATCAGTTGCCATGCGGGTATCCCAAAAGCCACCCGGCCCATCATGGCAATCGGAGAGGTGAAAGGTATTACTGAAAACCAAAAGCTTATGGTACTGTCAGGGTCTTCAAGGATAAAGACCGAAAGACCAATAAAGGCAATAATGATTGGGATGGTTATCGGTATCATAAATTGCTGTGCTTCTGAAGGAGAATCAACAGCTGAGCCAACGGCGGCAAACAAGGCGCCATACAGTAGAAAACCTCCAATGAAATAAAAAATGAAAGTAAATATGATAAAGCCATATGGGATATCATACATCACCTCTATCATATTCTGAATTTCAGGATTGTTTGAGGCGGCAGTCATACCCGATTCGGGGATATTCTGCATTATCTCGTTTACTGCCATGTCAGACGGATTGGAAATCCCGAAAAAACTCAATACTGCCATAATCAAAGCGGTGATAAGAATAAACCAGATAAGAAGCTGGGTTAGGCCCACCGCTGCAATCCCGAGCACTTTCCCCATCATAAGCTGAAAGGGCTTTATGGAGGAGATCAGCACTTCTACTACCCGGCTGTTTTTTTCTTCTATTACGCTTTGCATAATTTGCGCACCATATACAAAAATGAGTAGGTATATCATGAAACCTGTTACATAGCCAATTCCAAAAGTAACGCCCGCACTGCTTGCCTTTTCTTCTCCTGATTTACTCAGGTTGACGGACCGGATGGTAATATTGGTTCGCAAGTTGGCAACAGTGGCAGAATCGATACCGGATGCTTCAAGTTTGAGCGTTTCGATTTTCCCTTCAACACCTTTTTTAAAGTCACTCAACATTGATAGGCTAATGTTTGATTGAGAGTAAATGATGAATCCCTTTGGGTTATCCAGATCGAAAGGAGGTATGTACAACAATGCTTTATGATCGGTTTCCTGAAATGCCAACTTAGCCGATTCCAGATCTACAGTTTTTACGTAAACATAATTATACCTTGAAGATCCATCAAAATTAATTTTTCCTGACTTGTCAAGAATTTCAATTACTTGTTTTTCGGCAGAATCTTTTTCTTTAACCGCAAAATATATTATGGCGCCAAGTATTGCCGGGATTAACAGTGGAGTCAGAATGGTGGTCAGCAGGAAAGATTTTTTTTTGACCCGAATCAGGTATTCACGTTTTATCACTATGAGGGTCTTATTCATTATTTTCTTCTTTTACTATGGAAATAAAAATGTCGTTCATTGAAGGGATATTTTCAGAAAAACCATACACTTCCGTATTATTTACAAGCGACTTCAGGAGCTCATTGGGAGATACGCCTGGTGCTATCTTTATGGTGGTATCAAATTTATCCAATTCAAGATTTATTTGTTTGATAAGCTCAAAATTTCCATTCAGGCTGGTGATCGCTCCTTTATGAGTCACGGTGAAGGTATGGGATTTGAATTTATCTTTTATTTCTTTCTTTGTGCCATCAAGTATTTTCCTTGAATGATTGATTAATACGATATGGTCACAAAGTTCTTCCACAGATTCCATTCGGTGAGTTGAAAATATGATCGTGGTCCCATTTTCGCGAAGTTCAAGTATCTCATTTTTTATCAGATCTGCATTTACAGGATCAAACCCGGTAAAGGGTTCATCTAGAATGAGTAGTCGTGGCTCGTGAAGGACGGTACAGATAAACTGTATTTTCTGTGCCATTCCTTTTGAAAGGTCTTCGAGTTTTTTATTCCACCAGTCGAGAATATCAAACTTTTTCAACCATGCCTTTATTCTCTGCTTTGCAACCGTGGGAGAGAGGCCTTTAAGTTCAGCAAAGTAAATCAACTGTTCGCCCACTTTCATTTTTTTATACAAGCCACGCTCTTCGGGTAAATAACCGATAATTTCGATATGGTCCGGTTTAAGTTTTTTGCCTTCAATAAATATGGTGCCCGAGTCGGAGTTTATGATCTGATTAATGATCCGGATCAGCGTGGTTTTACCAGCTCCGTTGGGTCCCAGCAAACCGAAGATACTTTGTTTTTGTACGCTAAGGGTTATATCAGTAAGTGCCTGATGATTTGAATAGCGTTTGCTGATTTGCTCAACCTGAAGAATATCCACAATATCAAATTTTTAATTTTTGCAAATATAAAAAGGAGTAGCTAGTTATTTCTTAATGAAATAAATTAAGATTTTGAAAATCAGGAAAGTAAAAGGCAAATTACTATTGCAAGTGGATTATTTCTTATCCTTGAAAATGATATTTCCAAGTGATACGTCCACTTCAAAGACGAGTTGGCCGGCTGCGCCTTCTTCATAATATTCATTTACAAAAATATCCGTGTCGGTTTCCGTAAACGATTTGGATAGTTTTACCTGGCAAAGAAGCGACTGGTGAATGATCACTTTAACTCCCGTACCTGTGCGGGGAACGACTACTTCAAGGTTACCTGCACCTACGCTTGCATTGATGTAGCTGCTGATGTCAGGTTTGCCGCTCAGGTCAAGGTAGGCGTTGCCGAACCCGACTTCGGCAATGATAACTTTTGCATTAGAAAGAGTTCCTTTTCTGATCTGCAACGATCCCAGGTCAACCGTTATTTTTAATGTATCCATTATTATAGGGTTGCCTATTCCTGACAGATATCCCACATGCACATCAGCACTACCGGTATTGATTCTTAAATGTTTGATCGAAAGGCCGGAAAGATCAATATATGCTTCGCCAATTCCATAATTCAGATTTAGTCTGTACGATTTGTCTTCAGAAAGGTAAACCTTCCAGAGGCTTTCGTTGAAATCCTTTGACTTCCTGAACATTTTATAGGAGATGGACTGGCTGAAGCTTTCAGTGGACTTGTCTTCGATCTTCAGATCGATGGTACATACATTATCACGGATTTTCTGATCAAAATAATGATTGTATTCATCAATGTCTTTATTACCATACACACTGAAAAGGTCTGGCTTTTGGGTAGGTCCCAGATAACACGTACCGGATGAGGAAGAATAGTTTAAAACAACTTTTTTACACCTGCCGGTATTATTAACCGTGAAATGTTTTTTTGATTGGGCAAACAACATTCCTATGCTAAAAATAGCTACACCCGTCAATACAATATGTCGCCACATGCCAAGATGAACGTAGAAATGCTTACAGGGTTTCAATTTCCCTGAATTAATTGAAAAAAGTAGAAGCATAATATTAACCTGGAAAATTCACATGAATTTTCCGCCCGAAGGGTCTGACGAATTGTAAAATACAGATAATCAGCTAATTGGAGTTTAGGAAAGATTATCTTATAAAAAAATGCAATACTCAAAAATGAGCATCCTAAATTTTACAATGGTCGGGGTTAAGCCCTGATGTTTCAATCAGGATTCAGACCGTAAGCGTCTGAACCTGACATAAATAATTGGTAATAAATTGATTCCAATTATTTATCGTCATTATTCATGATTTCATCATGAATAATACGGGTTAAACGTTGATCAAAGATTTTATCCGGAGGGCCTGCAGGTTAAAAGAATTCCCGGATTTTTTCAAAAAACCCTTTATCGTTTTTGCCTGGATTTGGTTTAAAATTGGGCGAATTTCTAAGGCCGGATAAAAGTTGTACTTCTTCTTTGGTAAGTTGTTTAGGCGTCCACACGTTTACATGCACAAGCTGGTCACCTTTATCATACCCGTTCAGGTCTTTGATCCCTTTTCCTCGCAGGCGTAGTATTTTACCGCTTTGTGTGCCCGGGTCGAGCTTGATTTTTACGGCCCCGTCAATGGTGGGCACTTCAATGCTTGCTCCCAGTGCCACATCGATAAAATTGACATACAGATCATGCACTATATTGTTGCCGTCTCGCTTCAGAGAAGGATGTTCCATTTCCTCGATAAGAATAAGCAGATCACCAGGAGTGCCTCCTCCGGGCGATTCATTGCCTTTACCTGTCATAGAAAGTTGCATGTTATCCGTAACTCCGGCAGGTATTTTCAGGGTTATTACTTCTTCCAGAGTTTCCAGTCCTTCGGGGCTTACACCCGGAGGCCGGTAGTCGATTATCTGGCTACTGCCATTGCAGTGGGGACACGTGTTAGTAGAAACCATCTGACCCAGCATGGTGTTTACCACTTTTCGTACCTGGCCTGTTCCATGGCACGTTGTACAGCTTTTAAAGGTAACTCCCCGGGCGGCAACCTTTCGTTTTACCTTTATTTTCTTATCCGTTCCTGTGGCAATTTCTTCGAGTGAGAGTGAGAGTTTGATGCGCAAATCGGATCCTTTCATTCTCCAGGATGCGCCTGATCTACCTCCGCCAAAAAAGCTTTCAAACGGGTTATGACCACCGAAAACATCACCGAACTGAGCGAAAATATCGTCCATTGACATGTGGTGTCCAAATCCGCCGCCACCGCCATTTATACCGGCATGGCCAAACTGGTCATAACGCTGTTTTTTTTCAGGATTGCCAATTATTTCATAGGCCTCGGCTGCTTCTTTGAATTTCTCTTCCGATTTAGGGTTATCCGGGTTTTTATCCGGATGATATTTAATGGCAATCTTTCTGTATGCCTTTTTAATCTCCTCCGGCGATGCAGACGTGCTTACTCCTAATATTTCGTAAAAATCTCTTTTTGCCATTTACAAAAGTTAATTACCCGTCACGACCTTGGCGTGACGGATCACTTTATCCCCTAAATAGTACCCTTTTTCAATAGTGTCAACCACTTTTCCTTTAAGTTTCTTTTTTGGCGCAGGGATCTGTGTTAAGGCATCATGCAGATCAGCATCAAACGTAACGCCTTCTTTTGTGTCCATTGCTTCAAGTCCCTGCTGCCTGAGGGTGTTCTGAAATTTATTGGAGATCAGGGTAATACCTTCCTTCACCGCCTGGATGTCTGATTCATTTAAAAAAGCATTTACCGCTCTTTCAAAGTCATCCACGACGGGCAAAAGCGCCAGCATAAGATCCTCATTGGCTGTTTGCATGAGCTCCAGTTTTTCCTTTGCTGTTCTTCTCCTGAAGTTTTCGAATTCTGAATACAATCTCAGATACTTATCTTTTAACTCCTCCAATTCGTCCTGCAGCTTTTCCTGTTTATCATTTTCAGAATTTTCCTCCTTCTCAATTTCTTCCGAATCAACTGTGGTTGTATCGATAGTTTCAGAGGCTTCTTTTACCTCTTTTTTGGATTTCGGTTTTTTACTTTTTTTAGTATGCTCTTTCCTCATTTTTATCAACATTTAAAATCAGTGTATAATGTGGCAATTACTTTGCCAATACATAAAATATGACATATTGACATAATTAATTCAGTGCTTTCCACAACATATCTTTCAATTCAGGTATTCCGGCCATGGTAACTGACGAGATAAACAATGACTCAACCCTATCAGGAAGCTCTTTTTTGAGTTCATTCATTAGTTCTTCGTCAAGCAAATCCGATTTGCTAACGGCAAGAATTCTTTTTTTATCTAAAAGTTCCTTATTGTATTTTTTTAGTTCATTCAGCAACGTTTCATACTCTTTTACAATGCTGTCAGAATCGGCGGGTATGATAAACAGCAGTATTGAATTTCGTTCAATGTGTCTTAAAAACCTCAATCCGATACCCTTTCCTTCGGCTGCGCCTTCAATTATACCGGGGATATCGGCCATTACAAATGAACGGTAGTCGAAGTAAGGCACTACACCGAGGTTGGGGGTAAGTGTAGTGAAAGGATAGTCTGCAATTTCTGGCTTTGCGGCTGAAACCACGGATAACAGGGTTGATTTGCCGGCATTAGGAAATCCCACAAGCCCGACATCGGCAAGGATTTTGAGCTCAAGTATAAACCAGCCTTCCTGACTGGATTCTCCGGGCTGGGCATATCTCGGAGACTGATTTGTAGCGGTTTTAAAATGGTCGTTGCCGAGTCCGCCTATTCCTCCGGGCACAAGAATTTTTTCCTGCTTGTCTTCAATGATCTCAATCAGCTTTTCGTCGGTCTCGGCATTTCTCGCCACTGTTCCCTGCGGCACCTCCAAAATCACATCTTCGCCGGCAGCTCCTGTTCTTTTGCCACCTTCACCGGGCTTTCCGTTTCCGGCAATAACATGTTTCCTGTATTTTAAATGAAGCAATGTCCAGAGTTGCTTATTGCCTTTCAGAATAATATGACCGCCCCTGCCACCATTTCCGCCGTCGGGTCCGCCTTTGGGGACAAACTTTTCTCTGCGGAAATGCACGGACCCCGCTCCTCCGTCGCCGGATTTGCAATGTATTTTTACATGATCTATGAAGTTGGTAGCAGGCATTGGAAAATGCTGATTGGCTTAAAACCGTAATTATTGTGTGGAATCAATGGCTTCACAAAGCCTTCTGAAAATTTCATCAATATTGCCGACACCATAAATTTTATTCAGTTTGCCTGCAACATCATAATACGCAGCCACAGGCAGGGTTTCTTTTTCGTAAACCCGAATCCTTGTCCTGATCTTTTCGATATTCTGATCATCAGTGCGTCCCGATGTTTTACCTCGTTCACTGATCCGGTTTATCAATTCCTGTTCAGGTACATCCAGCATCAGCATAAGGGTGATCGGGGTGCTTTTTTTTTTAAGCAGGCGGTCAAGAGCTTCAGCCTGAGGCACCGTGCGCGGAAATCCATCAAAAATGAAACCGGCACTATTTTCTGTAGATTTGATTTTTTCATCCACCATGCCTATCACTACTTCATCCGGTACCAGATGGCCTTCATCCATGTACTTTTGAGCCAGATTACCCAGTTCGGTGCCCTCCGAAAGATGCATCCGGAAAAGATCACCGGTTGCCAGATGTGTAAAATTATATTTTTCAATAAGTTTTTCGCTCTGTGTGCCTTTACCTGCACCGGGCGGGCCAAATAATACGATGTTTTTCATTCTTTTATGATCTGTTAAATTACGATTTTAATTGATAGATATCAGGTAGATTTCTACCCAGGCCAGCATAATCGAGTCCGTAGCCAACCACAAACCGGTCAGGTATTTCAAACCCGACATACTTCAGATCCAGTTTCTCAACCAGTGCGTCCGGTTTAAACAGCAATGTTGCAATTTCCACACTTTTAGGGCCAAGTTCATCCATCGCCGTTAACATTTGAACCATGGTTGTACCCGTGTCAACGATATCTTCCAGAATAATAACGTCGCGTTGAAATAACGTTTCGTTCAGCCCAAGCAGTTGCGTTACCTGACCTGAAGAATTCAATTTTTTATAGGACGACAATTTGATGAAAGTAATCTCAGCCTGGATGGACAGATGCTTAAAAAGTTGGGAAGCAAACATGAAAGCTCCGTTCAGGATTCCTACAAACAACGGTGTACAATGGGTATAATCATTGCTTATCTGATGGCCCATCTGGCTTATCCTTTCCTCTATCTGACTGATATTCAGATATATATCAAACTCTTTATCTTTTATTTTCATGTTAAAAAATAAAGCCCTCAGAGGTATCCAAAGGCTTGCAAATATAGTTATAAAATTTCCTTGAAAGAATTAAAGTTCACGCATTAATACCTCGTAAATATCAATCATCGACTGAATGTCGCGCTTGCTCACAATTTCATCGGGAGTATGGACCATATCTTCGGCTGCACCTACAAAACACCAGTCCACCGGGTAGGGCGATGTTTGAATTTCCCTGCCATCGCTTGATCCGCTTCCCTCCACCTCAAGCTGATAAGCGATGCTGTTTTTTTCAGCAATTGAAATAATGCGATCCACATATGACCTTCTGGGAATACTGCTGTCACGCATTGAAATCACGACGCCTTCGCCAGGTTTTATTCCATCCGTGATCCATGTAATATCTGCAATGAGCGCCTGATGGATGGTGTATTGATTGTAAATATATTCTGTAAGGTAGGGTATTGACCCTCCGCCGTGTTCTTCCCAGCACGAAAACACAATCACTCCGTTTTTGAGTGATTCAGCTAATTTTAACACCACATAAATCCCCAACCTATTGTCAAGATAGCAGGATTGTATAAATTCATCGGTTTCCCTGAAATTGCATTTAAATACCAGATCCGTTCCTGTAAGGATGGGCCTGCCAAATTTATATCTTGGTTTCCTGTCTTTTCCCTTAATCAGCTCACATTCAATCATGCCAAGCCGGTCTTCGCCAACCAGCTTACATGAGGCATCTGCTTCCGGACTTCCGATCGGTACCAACTGGTCTTCATAGCGGACCGTAAAACCGTGTGAATCCATGTGAGCAAAAATGGCAGTTCTGGGTTTTCCGAATTTCAAAATCAGGCAGTCCTGAAATGCATCGCCATAGATCATTTCGGGCGTAGTTGCCCAACCTGCTTTATTCCTGGTTATATAGTCGATAATAAAATTCCGGATTTTAATTTCATTGCCCGAGGGGCCGAACAGTCCGCATAAGGTATTAAGTAGTTCCATAGTGATTATTGAATTATGAACGAGGCAAATCGCAATAAGGTGTCTGAATTTTTATGCTACATTTTAGCATTTTTAGCAATTTATGGGTTATAAAAATGAAATGGTATGTGGGTATATAATGAAAGTCAAAAGTATCGTTATATCCGGAATTGCTATTGTGTTGGTAAATGATATTTATCAGCTATTGACTGACAGGGTTATGTGGCAAGGACGCGCAAAGCCGGTGCCATAATCAATCGATTATGTTGGTCACCTCATTGTCAGGAAGGATATCTATGTCTTTAACCCAATAAGTTTATTAGAACTTTTTGTACACAGTGCAGTCGATTGAAAATGAAAACGTTATAGCTATTTATCAATGTACTGTTTTCTTTCATTTTCAATGCCTGGGTTTAATAAGAATTTTTTCCACAATCGCCCTGCCGGTAGCTGTGGCTGCCAGTCCGCCTTGTGCGGTTTCTTTGTAACGTGTTTCCATACTCTGGCCAATTTCTCCAATTGCTTCAATGCATTCATCAACAGGTATTACGGCCGATATATCCGAAAGGACAATCTGGGCAGAGGCATTGACGATGGCCGCTGCGCTTGCATTGCAGACCACACGGGGAACCTCCACCAGGCCGACTACGGGATCGCATACAAGCCCAGGCATAGACTAGGTATGGTAATTCATCGCATTAAAAATCTGGTCAACCGGGCCATTGAGGCAATATACGATTGCTCCGGAGGCCATGGCTGCTGCGCTGCCGGTTTCTGCCTGACATCCACCCACGACGCCTGCGAGTGAAGCTTTATTTTTGATGATCAGGGCAATTCCTGCTGCTACAAGAAGGCCTTCCAGGATTTTTATGTCTTCCAGGTCATGAATGTCCTGCAGGGTAACAAGCACTCCCGGTAAAATCCCCGTCGCTCCGGCCGTAGGTGCGGCAACTACCCTTCCCATACATGAATTGACCTCTTTGGCTGCAAGAGATCGAGCGATTAGTTTCTGAAATTCAGATGATAAGACAGATTGATTATGGTTATAAACTTTTTTACCGCCGTTATTTATCATCCCCGATCTGGGGTTTCTTCTTCCAAACCGGTTTTTACAGCTTCTTTCATTGCATCCCAGGCAATGGTAAACTTTACTCAAACCTGTTTTTCATTCCGGTTTTTTTGCTGTTCTTCATACTCCAGTACAGGTTTATAGAGCACGGTGTTGTGAGTTGTGCGGTAGTTTTTCCAACCTGAAAAATCTGTAAATAAAATGCTCATTTCTAAAGCATCTTTTCAAGTTTGTACCTGAGTGCATCTTCCATCAATTTGTTTTTATTTATAGGAACAACTCCTACGTGTTCGCAAACCAGCCCGCCGCCAATATTGGCAAGTTCGGCGGTAAATGCCAGACTCAGGCCCAATGCTTTGCATAGTGAAATTATACTGGTCATCGTATCGCCTGCACCGGATACATCCGAGATCGTTCGTACGTGCGCGGGAATATGAATCTCCTCTTTATTATTTTTTACAATAACGCCTTTTTCGGACAGGGTCAGGAAGATTTCGCCTACGTCAACGACGTCTTTCAATTGGTTTACGGCCCCCATAATTTCACCAATAGTTTCGGGATATTCGATTAGGTTAAGACCTTCCACCAATTCCTGAAGGTTAGGTTTGAAAACGGTAGATCCGTTATAGTTATGAAAATTCCGGATTTTCGGATCCACCACCGTAGGTATTTTCAGCTCGGAAGCCCTGCTGATGATCTTTAAGATCAGTGATTTGGTAAGGGTACCTTTGTCATAATCCTCAAATATGACTACATCGGCATCGGTCATGCTTTCAAACACTTTGTCAAGCAAGGCTTTTTCTTCGTTTACCGACAGCAGCACATCTGTTTCCGAATCCATTCTCACAATATGCTGGTAACCCGAAAGAATACGTGTTTTAATCGTTGTCGGCCGCGGCTTGCTTCTTACAATTCCCGAATTGGATATTTTACGCACTTTCAGCCTTTCCAGAAATTTATCACCTTCGTAATCGGCCCCGATAACGGCACAAAGAACAGGTGTGGCGCCCAGTGCCTTTAGGTTGAGCGCAACGTTTGCCGCTCCTCCCAGTCTGTACTCTTTACCGGTAGTTTTTATGACCGGAACAGGTGCTTCAGGGGATATTCTGTCCACGATACCCCATATGTAAGCATCTAACATTACGTCGCCTACAATGAGTGCCTTGATATTCCTGAATCCTTCGAAGATAGTTTGTATGCTTTTTATTGCCATTAGTTAACTAAGTTTAGCAAGTGCTTCTTTAATCCGTTTTAAAGCTTCTTTAAGATCTTCTCTTGAGGCTGCATAGCTGAGGCGGATGCACTCGGGTGATCCAAATGCTTCACCTGTTACTACAGACACTTTTGCTTTTTCAAGCAGGTACATGCTCATGTCAGAGGCATTGTTTATACGCATTTCACCATCTGATTTGCCGAAATAATCACTTATATCCGGGAAAAAATAGAAGGCTCCGTCAGGCATATTTGATTTCACACCCGGAATTTCCTTCAGAAGATTATAAACCATTTCCCTTCTTTCGAGGTATTCGCAAGCCATGGCGCGCGTGGGGCCCAGATCGCCTGTTATTGCTGCCAGGGCTGCTCGCTGTGCAATGCTGCATGCTCCGGAAGTAAACTGGCCCTGCATTTTAATACAGGCTTTGGCGATCCATTCAGGTGCATGGATAAACCCGATTCGCCAGCCGGTCATTGCAAATGACTTTGAGACACCGTTTACCGTAATGGTGCGGTCTTGCATACCAGGCAACGAACCAATACTGATATGTTCGCCGGCAAAATTGATGTGTTCATAGATCTCATCTGAGATAATATAAATCTGCGTATTTTTTGCCATTACACCGGCAATATCTTCCAGTTCCTGCTTATTAAAAACAGACCCGGTGGGATTGCAGGGGGAAGAAAAAATAAGAATTTTCGTTTTACCGGTTATGGCCTGTTCAATCTGACCTGCAGTTGCTTTAAAGTCATTGGATAGTTCTCCTTTGACCGGAACGGGAGTTGCATCAGCCAGTTTTATTATTTCGGAATAACTTACCCAGTAAGGACTAAGCATCAGCGCTTCATCGCCGGGGTTGAGCAGACTCAACATGACATTGGCAATTGACTGTTTGGCACCTGACGAAACAACGATATTAGCAGGTGTGGATTCAAGATTATTTTCTTTCGAGAATTTCTGCGCAATGGCTTCACGAAGGTCCATGTATCCTGGTACCGGCGGATAAGAAAAATAGCTTCCGTCATCGATTGCTTGTTTGGCTGCTTCACGGATGTGATCCGGCGTTTTAAAATCGGGTTCCCCCAGGCTTAAACTGATAACATCTACACCTTGCGATTTCAGTTCACGGGCTTTTACAGCCATTGCAATAGTTGCTGATTCTGAAAGATTGCGGATACGATTGGAGAGGTCATTCATACACCAGTGCTTTTAATAATTTTACTGAAATGGCCAAAAATAGTTATTAAATATCTTTGTACCTAAAAAAGACAGAATGAAGATTAGTTCAATTCGGCTGATAATGGATGCGGGCCGTAATACTTCGTCCCAGGGTGATCTCGTCAGCATATTCGAGTTCGCCACCTACCGGCACACCCCTGGCAAGTGACGTAACTTTCAAGCCGGATCTGGATATTTTTTTGGTTATAAAAAAAGATGTGGTGTCGCCTTCCATTGTAGGGTTCAGGGCAAGAATCAGTTCTTTTACATTCGAATCGGAGGCATTGATCCTTTTCAGCAACGAGCTGATGTTTAAGTTATCAGGCCCGATGCCTTCAATGGGAGATATGACGCCTCCCAGCACATGATAAAGCCCCAGGTACTGTCCCGTATTTTCAATAGCCATTACATCGCGGGTATCTTCAATAACACATACAATGGTGTTATCCCTTCGCGGACTCGAACATATCCTGCATATTTCCCGGTCGGAAATGTTATGGCATACTTTACAAAATTTAGTTTCATCGCGCATTCTGATCAAAGCCTGCGCCAGGCTCCGGGTTTCTGCATTAGGTTGTTTCAAAAGATGCAGTACAAGTCGCAGTGCTGTTTTCTTTCCGATACCCGGAAGTTTTGATATTTCATTTACAGCCTCTTCAATGTGTTGTGAGGGATATTCCATTATTTAAAAAATATCATCAATTTAAATTTATTGGATACGGGCGTCAATGCCGGCATCGCAGATAGCCTCCTGCATTGGTTTTAAGTCTTCAAAAAGGCCTTTTTTCACGGCACATTTGCCTTTGAAATGTATAATCCAGGTGCACTGTTCGGCTTGTTGAGTTGTATGCTTGCAAACCTGTATTAACATTTTAATAACGTGATCAAAAGTGTTGAAATCATCGTTATAAACTACCAGGTCTTTGATGTTGGTAATATCTGTTATCTCAGCCACTTCAACCAGGTCTACTTCTTCCAGGCTATACTTCAACATATCATCTTCGTTATAAGACATATATATTTTGTTTTTAAGGGTAAAAATACAAAAAATTGCACTATTATCGGGTCAAAAAATTGCCTATGAGTCCTATTCTCGTTGTGTCTGTTATTCTGACCTATTTTCTGGTCCTGATCCTGATTTCGTTCAAAACGGCGGGAAAAAGTGATTCGGCTACTTTTTTTACCGGTAACCGACAGTCGCCGTGGTATGTTGTGGCGTTCGGAATGATCGGAGCTTCATTATCGGGAGTAACGTTTATATCGGTTCCCGGAATGGTGGCAGCCAGCCAGTTTTCCTACATGCAGATGGTACTGGGTTATCTGGTTGGCTATCTGGTAATTGCCACGGTTCTGATGCCGTTGTACTATAAGCTGAATTTAATTTCTATCTATACTTACCTGGAAAAACGGTTTGGGTTCTGGTCGTACAAAACAGGATCATTTTATTTTTTGATATCGCGTGTGATCGGTGCTTCGTTCAGGCTTTTTCTTGTTGCAGGCGTATTGCAACTGGCCGTTTTCGATGCCTGGGGAGTGCCTTTCTGGGTAAGTGTGCTTATCACGATTGCAATGATATGGATTTATACATTTCGGGGGGGTATCAAAACCATTGTCTGGACCGACACGCTTCAGACCTTCTTTATGTTGTCGTCAGTGCTGATCATTGTGTATTATGTCACCTCCGGATTCGACTGGTCACTTTCTGAGATTACGAATCAAATCAAAGCGAGCGAGTATTCAAATTTTTTTTTCTGGGACTGGAAAGACAGCCGGAACTTTTTTAAACAGTTTTTTGCAGGAGCGTTTATCGCCATCGTTATGACCGGCCTTGATCAGGATATGATGCAAAAGAATCTTACGTGCAAAAATATAGGCGATGCGCAAAAAAACATGTTCTGGTTCAGTATCAGCCTGATATTTGCTAATTTATTGTTTTTATCACTGGGGGCCTTGCTGTATATATATGCCACAGCCAATGGGATCGGTATTCCGTCGAAACCGGATGACCTCTTCCCCTTTCTTGCATTAAATTATTTCCCTCCTGTTGTAGGTATTATATTTCTACTCGGAATCACTGCTGCAGCGTATTCAAGCGCCGACTCGGCACTAACCGCGCTCACCACCTCGTTCTGTGTTGACATTCTTGGATTTGAACCCGGAGTGAAAGGTGACAACCGCACAAGGGTGCAAATACATATGGCATTTTCGGTCTTGCTATTTTTTGTGATTATAGTATTTAACCAGGTCAACGATGAAAGCGTAATAAGCTCCTTGTTAACAGTTGCAGGTTATACATATGGCCCGCTGCTCGGGTTGTTTGCATTTGGCCTTTTTACAAAACGGATTGTAAATGATAAGCTCGTTCCGATCATAAGTGTGATATCGCCGGTAATTTCTTATGTATTAAAGACGAATGCGCCGGTTTGGTTTGGTGGATACCAGATTGGGTTTGAAATCCTGATTTTCAATGGGCTGTTTACCTTCATCGGGCTGCATCTGATTAGCAGAAGAGGCGAATGAATGTGCTCATAGCCCGAGTTCTCCTGTTTTCCACACATTTATAAAAAGAGGTCATTAGGGTGAATTTAGACCTATTTTTTAGGAAACTGGGTGTTGCAAGCTTAAAATCAAGGTTTGTTTAACGTAACATTTCGAAAGAATAAAATATTTATTCCTGGAGATGGCTCCCTGATATTCAAGTCGTAAGATAATAATCTCATAATAGCATTATTGAAAACTATTCCATCTTTTTCTTTTACCCTTTCAACTTTCTTTTGTTCATTTTGTCTTCCTGCCCGCCCCCGCAGATGGGCTTAGGATGGCAGGCGGGGACACAAAACCTGCCTTTGCCGAATCGGCTACGAGCAGGCAGGCGAACCAAAAAGTCAAGAACGCCCCAAGGTTTTCCGCTGAATTTTCGTAATTCTGCCAGATGTTGGTG
>JADFHN010000101.1 GCA_022567155.1 Bacteroidota bacterium | reverse complement strand
TTTATCATGACCGGGAGCCATTTTATCATGGCCGGGAGTCATTTTATCATGACCGGGAGCCATTTTATCATGACCGGGAGTCATTTTATCATGGCCGGGATTGATTTTGTAGTGACCGGGAATGATTTTGTGGTGACCGGGAATGATTTTATACTTGTGGTCAGTGATTTTTTACTGGTGGTGCGTGATTTGTGTCTGTCAGCGCTTGAATTGGCTCTGGCAAAGGAATTAGTATATTCTTACTGTATTTGATAATCGACCGGCTATCAAAAAATCCATTGAAATTTTTCGAAATTTTATAGTGCTATTCTGATTTATGACAGCCGATTGTACTTTTCATTTTATTGTTGCTAATGTCGATGTATATGTTTTGGAGTCGATTTTTCTTGCACACATTTACAACTTATAAATGTGAGACCTGCCCGACTGCGTCATTCCCGTCCGTACAGGCGGGGTGCACTCCGTCAGTGTTTACTGGCGGAGCCGTTTACTCGATTGGCTGTTTTGAGTTAATTTTTTGGTTTTAAGAATTTGATTCGGACAAATTTTGGGAAATATATATTCTCATTATCTATTAGTTTTCTAAAATCTCCATTGTTTATATTATACGTTATTAAGATTCCATCTGCGGTCAATTCAGGATGTGCGTTTGCCGAGTAAACAAAATCCTTTTCGTCATTCAGGAGCGGGTGATAAAAAATTAGAGGATCCGTCCATGGCCCTTCGGGTTTATCAGCAAGCCTGTATCCTATTGATGCATGTCCAAACCCATAGGTCTGGATTTGAATATATTTATCAATGTCTTGCTGATAATGTACAGAAAACTCTGTCTGACCAATAAATAAAGAAGAGGGTATTGGTTCATTATCTAATCTGGTTACCCAGTCGCCATTTACCCACCATTCAATTTCGGTTATATTGCGATTAATCAGTTTGTTTATTTCAAATCGTAAAAGATAAACTTCATGAGTAGCAGGCTCTTTAACACCATAAGCATAGATATGACTGCCGTCCTTCAAAACTGCTGAGGATCCGACTATTACACCAAATGTTTCCGGACCTTTTATGTATTCCATTTTCCAATTTGATGGATTGTCAAATGGATTATCAATTATTACAACATACCACCCAATAGCCTCAAAACCGATATCTCTTTTAGTGCTCTTCTCTTCAAATAAGAAAACAATTAATTTATTTTTTGCCATGATTCCATGCCCGGTCCAAAACCAGGTTTTACCAGGAAGTTCAAAAAAGGATTTAGGTTTTTTTTGAGAACCTTTATAGTAAAATGCCATAGTAGATTTTTCCAATTCATAGCCTTCCTGAATGGCAATGCTATTATTGATCATTTTCGAATTACCTCGTTTGCCTGTACCCTTTGGGTCAATAAATGTGTCGCTGAACAACCAAAGTATTCTCCCGTTTCCTAAATCGATTGATGCTGCACCATCAGCACCTCTCCAGAATTTATCTTTGATGAAAAAGGAGTTATCTTCTTCAAACACCTCCAGACTTCCAATACGAAATGTATCTTGAGATTGTACTTTTAGAAAACTTAGAAAGAGGATTAATATGAATGTTATATGTAAATTCATATTACTTTTCATTGTAGTCAATATATTATGCAAAACGATACATGGCGATATTCCAAATGCGCTAACCAATCCAATGTGGATAAAGTTAGAAAAAACAGTGAATTATCAATTTACATCTTCCCCTTCATGATTTATGGGTCAATGTTAGTAACATTTATATCCCTAAATACCATTATAGCCTCTTTTAATCAATAACTCATTGATGTCTTGAATATGGAATATGTCAATAATTGCTTGGGTTTTTAATTATCCCACAATTAAGGATATGCCAGATAATGTTAAAAGTATCATTAATACATTTATTAATGTTTTCTCATTAATTTTATGATAGGTCTTGTGTCCTAGAAATAAAGCTAGTAAAAAAAACGGAAGCACATAAAGAGATATTAAGAATATATCAATTGTTAGTATATCCGAAAAGATAAGGAGTGGGACTCTTAAAAAATTAGTTATTCCGATTGTGCCAATTATTGTTGCTCTTACAATGTCGGGTTTGTCTAATTTGCTATAAGTGTATACAACAAATATTGGTCCGCCTGTTGAAAATAATCCTGAAAATATGCCGCCGACAAATCCAAACAAAATTCCAAGTTTCCTGATTATTTTGATTTTCTTTTTCTTAAAGTAAGTATGGCCTACAAAAAGTAGGATAAATATACCTAATGCTTTCATTAGTACGATTGGATTTCCGAATTTCAAAATCCATATTCCTAAGAATAGTCCGATAACAATCCCGATCGACATTTCTATAACTACTTTTCTATTGATCAGTTTCCAGTTTTTGTAAATTAAAATAATGCTGAATAGGAAAAAGAAAATCGACATTAAAGCAACAGCTTCCTGGATATTTAAAACTTTTAAGATAATAGGAAGGGTAACAAGTGCAGCTGCAAAACCAGCAACCGTTTGGATATAAAACCCAATTCCCACTCCAATTATTATTATTAACAGAAAAATTGCTTCCATTTTTTATATAATTTATGATACTTATAATTTTTTGGCCGAATAATATGTCGTATAACGAATGTGTAAAAGGAACTCATGCGCATCATCTACATTATGTGCGCCTGATTTTTAGATTTAAATATTTATGATATTGAATTATTCTCACTTCATCATTACTTTATAGACAGACTCTGATTATTATAACATAACGGCTGACGAAATAAGTAAGACCTCTAAGTACTCACCATTATGCTCAATAAATATAGCCATAGAATTTCTTACTTCCCAAATGGTATAGACAACCCACCACACATATTTTATAAGCATCACCAAGTAATATTAAGTGAATTGCTTTTAGATAATTTTCAAGGGAACCCTGTTTAATAAACTTTTTAGTGAAGGAAATTAACTCCAACAATGAACATCTTTTATTTTCAGTGTTAATTCACCCATATTTGCGTAACAAAGATTATGAGACTTCTGAGGCTGCTTTTATTACCTTTTACCTTCCTGTATTCTTTAGCTGTCAGGTTAAAAAACCACCTCTATGACATCGGATACACGCGCTCTTTTACATTTGACATTCCGGTGATCGTAGTGGGAAATTTGTCTGTTGGAGGAACGGGTAAATCGCCGATGGTAGAATACCTGGTTCGCTTGCTCATTGGTACTTACAGTATCGCGATTCTTAGCAGGGGCTATAAACGCAAAACGAAAGGATTCCGGATTGCCGGTGAGAAAGATCATGCAGCAACGATCGGAGACGAACCCATGCAATATTATTCGAAATGGAATAGGGAAATAACCGTTGCAGTGGGGGAGGATCGTGCGGAAGCAATTCCGGAAATACTTTTTCAAAAACCCGAAACCCAGGTAATTCTAATGGACGATGGGTTTCAGCACCGGGCTGTAACCCCGCACTTAGCTTTGCTTTTAACGGCCTATAACAAACTGTTTTACAAAGATTATCTGCTTCCGGGCGGATGGCTGAGGGAGCCGCGTAAAGAAGCCAGGCGTGCAAACATCATCGTTGTAACCAGGTGCCCGCCCCAAATAGATGTTACGGAAAGAAAAGAAATTGTAAGAAACATCAGCGTGTATGCATCAACAACCGTACCCGTATTTTTTACTTATTTAACTTATGAACAGCCGGTAGGCATATTTTCAGATTTAAACCCTGAAAATTTCGATCATGTCTTTTTATTTTCAGGTATAGCAGATCCAGCCCCATTTCATGAATTTGCACACACCAGGTGGAATGTTTATGGAGTAAAAGTGTATAAAGACCATCATACATATACCAGCCGCGATGTCAGTGATATTGCAGATATGATACAGGGATCAGGTCATAAAAAAAAGATGCTGCTCACTACTGAAAAAGATGCAGTTAAATTAAAAAATAATCCCGAAATGGCCCTTCTCCATGATTTGCCTGTATTTTATCTTCCGGTGAGAATGGTATTTATTGACAATGGCCCGGAATTTGAGCAATTGATTCTTGAGCAAATTCAATCAGCATTTAAAAAATAAGGGCTTTTCGTTAGCTTTGCATGTGTTTTTTCGAAGTGTAATCATATTTCTCATTATTTCACTGTCAGGAAGCAGCAGTTTTGCCCAGATCCTTGATGATACAACCCACATGGAATATGGTGCGCATACCACGATGTATCTCAAAGAGTATGACCTTCGTTTTGATTTCCCGGTGTACCGCCATATTGACACGACAATTTTTGATTCTTACAAAATCAGCAAAGTTGAACAAAGCAATTACCGGCTTCAGAACCTGGGGCTTGAGGGAACAACATTGCGCAATATTTTCTATTCTGTTCCCAGGCAAATCGGCGTATCACCCGGGTTTAACGGCTTCAGTAGTTTTTTCAAACGACCTGAAGATTTCAGGTATTATATTACACGATCTCCTTACAGCAGGATGTCTCTGTTTTTGGGAGGAAGCAACCGGTCTATAACTGATGTGGAGTTTTCAAGGAACGACAGTGTTATGTTTAACATCGGGTTCGGATTCAAAAAAATGGCCATCAACAAGCAAATTCAAAGCCTGGGAAGAGGCGACAGGCGGGTGGAAAATACGCAGTATGATATTTATACACAGATAAGGAGTAAAAACCTGAAGTACCAGTTGCTGGCAAATTTTTCGAGAACACGGCATATTTATAAGGAAAGCGGAGGTGTGGATACTACTGAGGTTGGTGATTTTTTTGACGAAGATGTAAATGTGTTATTGCAAAATGCACGTAGCGAAGAGCTGCGGACAAACCTTCACCTATATCACCAATATGCGATAAAAGACTACCTTGAATTTTATAACAGCGCTGACTTGTACCGGCAGCGTAATGAATATATCAGTGATCCGATCGGTGACGACCGGAATTACTATGACAGCTTGTTGATTTCTCAAACATCAACTACCGACAGTACCGACTACCGGTATTTCCAGTATGAATTTGGATTAAAGGGCAGAATAAACCGTATATATTATAATGGTTATATTAAAACAAAAACGTATGATTTTCTCTATAAATATGCCGTTGATTCGATGGCCTTTGGCAAACATGTAAAAAATCCGTCAGGCAAAGAGAAGTACCTGGGATTTCATGCCGGATATATTTTTAACAACTATCATTTGACCGGGGGTATGGAATTTCTTGATGCAGAAAGTTCGAACACGTATCTGAGCCTGATCGGGAAAGACATTAACCTGAAGTTGAATCACATATCTTACAAACCTTCGTTTTTACAGCAGGCGTATATGGGAAATCATAGTTTTTGGATTAATCATTTCCAATCCATTTCAGCCGACAATGTCAGGGTAAAATATATGTTCGCCGTCGGGCCGGTGATGATTGCTCCAACGCTGGCATACGACAAAGTAAAGGATTATGTATATTTTGATGAGAATAAACTACCTGCCCAGGCGCTGGGCCAGGCCAAAATTTTATCTCCAGGCCTGGATTTTAAATTAGAGTTTTTAAAACACTTTATGTTTGAGGCTGAAGCAATCTATACCACCGTAGATGGAGAAGCATCGTTTGCATTTCAGATACCTGAATTATTTATTAACTCCCGCCTTTTCTACACAAATATTTTTTATAAAGGAAACCTCGAGATCACAACCGGTGTGGATGTGAATTATAAATCGGCATATTATGGATATGCGTATGATCCCGTCGTGCAACAATTTTATTTGCAAAACGATACCCTTGTGGAAGGATCACCTGTCGCCACATATTTTATTGATTTTAAGATAAACAAGGTAAGTTTATATCTTAAAATGAATAATTTGCGTGCGTTTGCTAGCCAAAAAGGGTATATGGTTGCCCCGTTATATCCGGGTGTTCTCCCGAATGTCGATTTTGGTCTGACATGGTGGTTTTTTGATTAACAGGGTTTATTAACTGTTTCAAAATACGTAAAATGTGCATTTATGGATAAATTCACCTTAGGACTGAACCTTCCAACCGACCCGAGATGGGCGAATATTGCTGAAAAAAAAATTGAAGATATTCTGATCGACCATGCTTATTGCGAACAAAAAGCGGCCTCTTCGTGTATATCACTTATTGTTCAATATCCCGAACGAACCGAACTGGTAGAAATGCTCACACGCGTGGTTGCTGAAGAATGGGAGCATTTTGAGCGGGTGTTAGATAAATTACGTAAAAGAGGGTTTTCGCTTGGCAGACAGCGGGCGGATGAATATGTGAACAAGCTTTACAAGATGATGAAAAAAGGCGGCAGCCGCGATGAACAGCTTGTCGAGAAATTGCTGATCAATGCCCTTATTGAGGCCAGAAGTTGTGAACGATTCAAATGCTTGTCTGAAAATCTTGCTGATGAGGATTTAAAACAATTTTATTATGAGCTGATGGTCTCGGAAGCAGGGCATTACAAGAATTTCCTTAAATTGTCAAAAACGTATATGCCCGAAGATTATGTAATAGGCCGGTGGGCCGAATTGCTGAAAGAGGAAGCCGAAATAATGAAATCGCTTGAGCTGAGAAGCGACAGGATGCATTGATGGATTTACCCTGTAGTAGTATGTTAAAATAATGGTTTGAAATGATAAGGGAACAGGCAAGAAGAGCCTTTATGCGCAAAATGGCTTTAGGCTCATTGGGGTTAATGTGGTCTGATACCATTTTGGCCGACCCGCTTCAAAGACTGATTTATGACTTTTCCGTACTGTCGCCTGTTCGGGTGCGGGGAAGAGTGACAGATGGCGCAAAAGGCATTGCCGGAGTCAGTGTTTCGGATGGTTTAAATGTGGTGCAATCCGGCCGTGACGGACAGTATGAACTCCTGTCTTCTTCTGAACGGCCATTTGTCTGGATATCAGTACCTGGAGGTTACGATTTTCCTGTCCGTACAAATAGTATTGCACAATTTTATAAACCACTTGCGGGAAATAAAAAGGAAGTGAAAGCGTCATGGATTATTAAACCTATGGTTCAAAACGACAATTCCCATGGCTTTATCGTGATGGCTGATCCGCAAACTCAGGACATGGATGATATGAAAAGGTTTCAGGAGGAAACCATTCCTGATGTAATAAAAATCCTTTCCACATATTCGAAGCCATTTTTTAACTTGTCGTGTGGAGACATCATGTGGGACAATCTGGAACTTTATGATGATTTTGAACGTGCAATAAACCGGGTAGGCTTTCCCGGATTTCAGGTTGTCGGAAATCACGACCTGGATGTATCTGCTGATGATGAAGGTTCTGTGGTAACTTTTATGAACCGGTTCGGACCCAATTATTATTCTTTTAACAGAGGTGAAATCCATTATGTGGTACTGGATGATGTGTACTGGTTTGGAAGCGGGTACAGGGGTTATATTGACGATATTCAGCTAAAATGGCTGGAAAACGATCTCAAACTCATTGAAAAGGGCCGAAGGGTGGTTGTTTTTACGCATATTCCGGTTTATAACCTGCAGTTTGTTCGCAATGGTGATGCAAAACCAGGAGAAAGGGTGGTAGTATCGAACCGTGACAGGTTATACCGGATTCTTGAAACTTATAAAGTACATATTATTACCGGGCATACCCATGTAAACGATTATTTCGAACACGGAGGTGCCTCACATCATAATTGCGGGACAGCATGCGGCGCCTGGTGGACAGGCGATATCTGTAGTGACGGTACGCCCAATGGATATGTTTTGTATGAAGCAAAGGGGTCTGCATTGAGCTGGAAGTATAAGTCCACCGGGAAACCATTAACGCACCAGATGAGAATTTATGAAAAAGGGACGGATCCGTCTGCACCCGGAGAAATAGTGGTCAACATTTGGGGCGCAACGGATAAGTGGGTAATAAATATTTATGAGGATGGGATAAGAAAAGAAAGAATGGAGCGCAGAACAGGCTTGGATCCGCTTTCGGTAAAATTGCATAAAGGACAGGATTTGCCGGCAAAAAGATCCTGGGTGGAACCAACTATGACAGCACATTTATATTATGCACATGTTTCTGATCAGGAACATGAAATAACGGTAGAAGCCATATCGGAGTCCGGAGAAATTTATGTTGAAAAACTGATTAAATCCCCTTAAAGGGGTGTAATTCCCTGCAGCTTGCTGCGTATAAAGAGGGTTTTCCTTTGTTGATACCTCGTAGCTTGCTGCGAGGTAGTTCATTAATCATAAACGGTCGAGAAGCTTATATACAATAAGTGGATCCTTTTTTCCCTTCACTCTTTGAGGCGATATCTGGGCCGCTTTTGCCACATCTTTTACTTTTTGATGGATAGCATCAAATCCAACCTCCCGGCGTAGTTATTGATGTATTTTCAGATTTTCAACTCGTCCTTCACAAGGGATCAACTTGGTACCGTTCAAAAACTGATTGCTGAACAAAAACCGGGTATCTGTTTTTAATATCTGCCACATCATCACATAGTTATCGAAATCAGGTTTTCTGCTTTTTCTTTTTGGCTGCCGGAAACAAAATATTGTTAAGGATCAGCCTGTAACCCGGAGATTTAGGATGAATGTTAAGATCGGTGGGCTCTTCACCAACATGGTGCTTATAATCTTCCGGGTCATGGCCTCCGTAAAAAGTCCAGAATCCTTTACCAAATATACCATGCATGTATTTGGCTTCATTGATCGAACTGTTATTGCCCATGATAACTACATCAGGCTTTACCAGACGTTTTTTATATGCGGTCGTTTGCCCCATAAATCCTTTGATGATACGCGTATGATTTTGTGTAAGCATGGTGGGTATTGGATCCCATTTTGCGGAAAATTCAAACAGATGAAAATAATCATTGGCCTCCGAAAGCCCGCGTTCCTGCGGATTATTGTCAATATTAGAAAACTCGTACTCCAGTGGGTCACGTGAAATCACAAAATCCTGAAAGGCAAAGGATTTTGAATAGTCCAGCTTTTGCTGCGCCCGCGGATCCATCGGATCACCATCGTATATTCGGTCCAGGATATCTACACCATCGGCCGCAAGGGCGATGTCATAGGTATCCGTAGCGCTGCACATGGCAAACAAAAAGCCACCCCCGGCTACATAATCTCTGATTTTTTTCACCACCTCGAGTTTCAGTAATGATACTTTTGAAAATCCGTGCTTCCGGGCATTTGCTTCAAATTCGCGCTGCTGTTGTTGGTACCAGGGCGTACTACCGAAACTACGGAAAAACTTACCATACTGCCCCGTAAAGTCTTCATGGTGTAAATGCAGCCAGTCATACGAAGCAAGCTCATTCCACAACACTTCGTCATCAAAGATTACATCGTACGGAATTTCCGCGTATTCAAGCACCAGGGTTACGGCATCATCCCAGGGTTGCTTGCTTCTTGGCGAATAAACAGCAATTTTAGGGTATTTTTCAAGTCGCATGATATCCATGTTCGAAGAGGGGCCGGCAATAAGCGAAATGATCTGATTCGCCTGAGCGTCGCTTACAACTTCATAGCTGACGCCGCGTATGATCAGCTCATTTTCAAACTTCTGGTAATACTTAAACATAAAACTCCCACCCCTGTAATTCAACAGCCAGCTTACTTCAATGTCATTTTGCAATACCCAATAGGCGATACCATACGCTTTCAGATGGTTCGATTGGGCATTATCCATATGGATAAGAATACTGCTTGCAAATGCAGCATTAAATGTTGCCAGCCAGATTAAAAATGCTATTCCTGTTTTCTTCATGCACGTTATCTTTTATGCTTTTGCATTATTAACAACAAATATCAAAATTACGGTTTTTAAAATTCATATTTTAATAGCTTTAAAAACTTGAATATGACCGTTTGGATTACGAAAAATCCTTTCATTTAAATATTACGTATATATTAGTGATTTTGATTTAATTTTGTTTTATGAACAGAATTCAAAATGGACCTTATTGAGAATTTTAGAGAAGCATTAAGATCGGTTCAGGCAAATTTATTGCGATCCATTCTTACGGCAATGATTATAGCTATAGGCATTACATCTTTGGTGGGAATTCTCACTGCCATCGACGGGATCAAAGCCTCCATTTCAGATAGTTTTTCAGATCTGGGGGTAAATTCTTTTGAAATATGGTCACGATCTCAACACAGAGGCAGCAGAGGAGGCGTGAAAGAAAAGGTATACCCGATCATCACTTTCAAACAGGCAAAACGTTTTAAAAACCTGTACACGGTTCCTGCCAGTGTGAGTATCAGCACGCGGGTAACCGGTATTGCTGAAGTAAAAAGGTTTTCAAAAAAAACCAATCCCAATGTAAGTGTAGCCGGGGGGAATGAATTTTATGTGGTAATCGAAGGATTGAATATTGACAAGGGACGTAATTTCTCCGCCATCGAAATACAATACGGCTCCTACGTAGCTATTGTGGGGAAGGAAATTGTGGATGCTTTGTTCGAAGAAGATGAAAACGCCGTCAACAACTTTATTTCGGTATTAGGCAACAGGTATAAAATTATAGGTTTACTTGAAAAACGGGGCGCACTCGAAGGTGGCAGTTCTGACAGAAGGGTTATTGTTCCGGTGCTGAATGCCCGTGGTATTGCCGGAGGAAGAGTGTTGCGATACACGCTTGATGTGGGGATAGATAATCCACTTGAGATGGAATATGCCATGAGTGAAGCAAGAGGATTAATGCGCTCTATCCGCCGTGACCCTATTGGTGAGGAAGACTCATTTGAATTGCGCCGAAGCCAGACGCTTGATGAAGAACTGGATGAAATATCCGGATATCTCCGGGCCGGCGGATTTGGAATCGGATTCATAACTCTGCTTGGTGCTTCCATTGGCCTTATGAATATCATGATGGTATCTGTTACTGAACGTACACGCGAAATCGGTATCAGAAAGGCGCTGGGAGCAACACCGTTCCTGATAAGACTACAGTTTCTGATCGAAGCCATCGTAGTTTGCCTGCTTGGGGGAGTGCTGGGTGTGGTGCTTGGCATAGGCATTGGCAATCTGATTTCCAATCTGATCAGTCCCGGCACGTTTGTTATTCCATGGCGCTGGATCATAGTGGGTTTTGTGATTTGTGTGGTGGTTGGATTAGTTTCCGGATATTACCCCGCTTACAAAGCTTCACGCGTTGACCCCATCGAATCGCTCCACTTCGAATAAACTGCTTGACTTTTGGCATATTATTGTTGATAATGTTATTTCATTAATGAGTAAATGATATTATTACGAATTTTCTTATTGTGGTCAACTGTTATTATGACAGGTGCAGCGGCATCCGCCGGTGAAATTATCATCAAAGGCACCTATCTAGGGAAAAACCTGTTTGTTCGAAATCCGTTTTCGACGCAAAACACCTCATTCTGTATTACGGATATTTACCTGAACAATGCCAGGTTACCAAATTTGCCAAGATCATCAGCCATACAGATCGACTTGAGTGAATTCGCCTTATATGCTGATATTGAGATACGGATACTGCATAACGATGACTGCCTGCCCATAATTATAAACCCAGAAGCCATCCAGCAAATGAAGGAATTCGGATTTTTATTCCTTCAGATTGATGATAATTCGATCAACTGGATCACAGCAGGAGAGATGCCGCAGGGGATGTTCCTGATAGAAAAAATGAAACTTGAAGGATGGGAGATGGAAGACTCTGTAAAGGGAAAAGGGGAAATGGATAATAACCAGTACAGCGTAGAGGTACGGCATTACTCGGGTGATAATTTATTCAGATTGATTTACATTGATGTAAACGGCCGTGAAACGCTAAGCGAAGAAATGAACTTTTATTCATTGTTGCCACCTATCAGTATTGACCCCGGTGAAAAAGTGGATAACTGGATATCTCTTTCCAGAGAAACTGATTATCAGATATTTAACGAAGAAGATGAACTCATAATGAAAGGATTTGGCGACGAAATAAATGTATCGTCGCTGCCGTATGGAAATTTTGAAATCATTATTGAAAACGAACCATTCGGTTTTTACAGGTTAAAACCCGAACCCATACCCAGGATCAGAAGGAAGAAAAATAAGGAAGAAAAATAAGAATAAGACCACTGCACAGTTGCCTTAGTATTAGTATAAATGCTCCGGAAGTATATGGGTTATTTTAAAAGCTGACCGTTTCCTCTTCTGCAACCTCCACATGTCCGTTTGTGTTGATACGTGCCAGGGTGACAGTTTTTATTTCATTAATAAGAGCAGGATCATATCTGGCGGCCACACGAATATAATTACGTGTAAAACCATGTATCATCCCCCCTTCAATATCATTTTTAAAA
>JADFHN010000100.1 GCA_022567155.1 Bacteroidota bacterium | reverse complement strand
TTTAATGAAAAAGAAATAGAGGATATGTGTCTTTTTCTTGAAAGTAATGTATATTATGGTGATAAAGATAAAGAGATTGTTATTTATCATAAAGTTGGAAAAGGTTCTTTGCATATTCATGTTCAACTCTCTTATAAAGACAGTGTGAGACTTATTAAAAAAGTAGTAAATATTCAACGCTCAATGTCGGACAATTAGTTGGGCCTAGGGAAAAACCGCCAAAAGCTCCAACTGACAATAGACGATAAGAGAAAAAGGATAATTGTAGAGGATTGGAGTAGATAGATAATCCCCGCCTGACCCGCCAGAATGACTCTGTCGGGCTGGCGGGGTTCCGTGCCTTGGTAAATTCAAGGTCGTAGGGCGACCCTACGACCAGAGAAAGGATAACGCTATTCCTATCAGCAAGACTTACGCCAGTGTGGTAATTTTAGGCTTAATAGACAAAAAAAGAGGTTGAAATTGAATGAGTTGGTTCAAGTGGACAAACTGTGTATTTTTTCTAAGTTGAATGCATTTTTGGGAGTCTCTAAAAGACAGCTACAAAGGCTTGAATTGCTCAAAGGCCTGCAGGCAATTGTTGCAATAATGCAATGAACGGCAGAGGGTAGGCCCGAAGGGACTCTTAAGCTCGGTGTTTTCACTGTCGCAAAACGGGCATTTTACATGCGTCAGCATATTTATATCAACAATCACCTCATACGTTTGTGGAGGCGCCAGACCGAATTCTTTCAATGCTTTTTTCCCTTTCTCCGAAATCATATTTGAATTCCATTGTGTTTCAAAACTAACGCTGGCTTCCACTTCTTCAATTCCCTTTTCCTTCAGTACCCTGATCACGTCATTTCTCATATAATCCATTGCCGGGCAACCTGAAAATGTGGGCGTCATATTAACTTTTACGCGGTGATCATCCAACTCAACTCCGGTTATTACCCCCAGGTCAATGAGGGAGAGCACAGGAATCTCCGGATCTTTTACTTCCTCCAGCCATTCCAGTATTTGTTTTTCAGTGATTTTCATGATCAATCAGAATTTGTTACCAGTCAGCGCCGGGATCAATACGTAACACTTCAGCCATTTCATCCAGCAGGGGTTGCAAATGTGCCGTATGCTTTCCGTAGCGCCCTCCGGTTTTTGGTTCGATGTTACCGATATCCGGCAGTTTTAGTGCCGTATTACTGATTACTTCTTCAATTCGCTCCGTCCATTTGTTCCGGAGTGTCGCTTCTCCGGCAAATATGCCCTCATCCATCATTGCATCTTCATATTCTGATGTTTCAAAAATCCCGAGTGCATAGGGCATAGCTGTCTCGAGCGCGTCCTGTAATCTTTTCACACTTTCTTCGGTCGCATTCCCCAACTGCTTCATAAAGATGTTTGCGTGCATGATGTGGTATTTTATTTCGCCTTTAAACTTTTTGGATGCCAATGCGAGTGGTTCATACGCCGAACTGCTTAACATTTCAAAACGGATAATCTCCGAGGTGTCAAAAAGAAACTGGCGGATGATACTGAAGTCAAACTCTCCTATGGGCAATTCGACAAACTGGCAGCAATGAAACTGATCGGCGTTACGCATAAAAGCAATCGTATCCGGATCAGATTCGCCGAGGTCGTTCAGCATACGGTACAATACCAGGCTTTGCCCGATTTTGTCCTGAGCCATGGAAGAAAATGCGATATCTTCTTCGAGAATTGGCCCCAGGCCCGTCCATTCAGAGTTGCGATGTCCGATGATCAACTGATCATCAGCAATTTTGTACAACAGGTCTATGATTGCTTCCGTATTCATTTTTGCGATCCTTGTTCATCCTTAAATTTCTTGATCTTTTCTGCTCCACGGTAGTCAATTGCTTCCCTGAATGTTTTCTCCGGCAGGGTATCCCAGATATCCCGGTATGCTACTTCCGAAATATAAATGTTGTCCGATTTTGCGACCCATACATTGAAAACAGGTTTTCCCTGATCAAGTATCATTTTTGCCTGAAATACAGCGTCTTCAGTGCTTGTCGCACGTACTATTCCCACATGCGTATGTTGTTTTCCGCGTTTCATAAGATGGAAAACCTCGTAATTCACTTTTTGATCTTCCGGATCAGACGCAGGTTTTATTTTCTGATATATACTTACGCCTGCATCACTGAACGCTGTTGTAAACACATCAGCAGTCTTTATGATCATAATGCCGGAGCATGTGCCCCTGCGGCTGTACTGTTCCTTGGCAAACACAAATGCCATATCCTGATCAGTTGCATGCACAATTCCTTCGTGCTGAAAAGGTTTATCAACTTTGGGCTGAATAAATACCTCGTAGGTTTCGAGTTGATCCATGGGGTCTTTCCGGAAATCAGTGTTCCGTTCTTCCGGTACATCCAAACGGTTTATTCTCGGATCCAGTGATTTCATACGCATCGTTGGTTAGGCAAGCGGCACTACGTATTCGGATTTTGGTTTCCGTAAAGCTTCTCTGACCCACCTGCCACGTTCTTCGGCAGTTCTTCTGACAGCAAGCCGCTCCTTATTGCAAGGCCCGTCGCCGTTAATAACCTTTTTAAATTCATCCCAGTCGGGCTCGGTATATTCCCATTTACCGGTATCAGGATTTTGGCGAAGTTTGTCGTCGGGTAACGTAAGGCCCAGTTCCCATATTTTGGGCACATACATGTCAAGCCATTGCTGGCGGCAACCGTCGTTCGACAACATTTTCACTTTCCATTTCATAAGAACTTCCGTATGTGCTGAAATACGATCAGGCGGTCCGAAAAACTGCAACATGGGCTTCCACCACCTGTTGATAGCTTCCTGCATCATTTTTCGCTGCGTCGGTGTTCCTGTTGCCAAATGGATAACGCAGTGATGACCATATTTAAGATGAAACGCTTCTTCAATGGTTATCCTTGCAAGTGCCCGGCAATACGGGCCATAGCTTCCTTTTGCATTGGCCATCTGATTCACAATGGCGCCGGCATCTACCAGCCAGGATATAAAACAACAGTCGGCCCAGGTAAAAGCCGGATAGTTAAAAACATTACTGTATTTTGATTTTCCGTTGATCAGGTCGTTGATCATCGCCTCCCGGGATTTACCCAACGTTTCGGCTGCACTATACAAAAGCTGGGCGTGGCCTACTTCATCCTGCACTTTGGCCATGAGCGCCAGTTTACGTTTAAATCCGGGAGCACGTGTGATCCACGTGCCTTCGGGCAATGCCCCGATGATCTCACTATGGGCATGCTGCTCAATCATCCTGATAAGCTGCCGCCGGTACATTTGTGGCATCCAGTCGGCAGGTTCAATTTTTTCACCTCTTTCAATACGGGCTTCAAATTCAGAAAGCTTAACAGGATCTTCCTCTTTCAGGGCATCCTTACTCATCGGTTCAAACAGATTGCCTCCTCCGTACATATTTTTTCTTTTTAGTTTTTGCGTTTTACGATTCCCTTGAAAAAGATATTTGTAATGGTTGAATTCAGATCTTTAGCCTGGTGCTTACCGGGGTCGTACCAGAAGGCCAGTCCGTTCAGTGACGATAGCAGCAGTTTGGTTGCCATTGCCGGATTATTCCTTTTAAAAATGCCGGCTTTGATCCCTTTTTTGATTATTTTCCTGAACCTTGTTTCATAGTCAAGGATCATCGTTTTAAAGTCATCAAAATAGGGCTCGGTAAGATTTTTCCATTCGTTCCACATTACCGCCGAGGCGTCGCTGTTGCCTGTAACCACCTTAATGTGGGCTTTAATGGCTGCTTTTAATTTATCGTCGGGCGATTTCTTTTTCTCAGCTTTGGATAAGCCGGTCATGAAAGCCTTTGCCATACCGAAACAAATCTGTTGCAGGATATCTTCTTTCGATTTAAAATGTGAATAAATACTCGGGGCTTCGATGCCCGATTCCTGCGCCAGGTCACGTACGGAGGTAGCAGTATATCCTCTTTTTTTGAACAACATGGTTGCCTGCTTAAAAATTTCATCCTTACGTGAAAAGGAATTTTTCATTTTGTCAACCGCAGGTTCAGTATCCATAAAACAAATTTATACATACAAGCGTTCGTTAGCAATTTTTCATTCGAAATATTAGTAAAAACAGAAGTATTTTCGCAATGGCAGGAACAAGAAATCAGATGACAAATTATTTAAACAAGCTCAATAATATCTTTCATGGGATCATCGCCGTACCGCTTATTGTTTTTGCCTTTTTGTTTCTTGAACTGGATTCGGGTGGCTTCGAACCCGTTTTCGGCGGAAGATACTATTACATGGAATCCGGGATACTCTTTCTGCTAAGCCTGATATTTATCGTATGGCTGTTTTCCTGGTTTAAAAAGCAGGTGACCGTTATTGCTGCAAGTGAGGAAAACCTGAAGGTACGGCTTGAAAGATATAAAGAAATTTCTATCAGGTTTTACCTGCTCATGACGAGTCCGGGCGCGCTGGCAATCATACTGATGTTTTTGACCGGGGAAGTCAGCTTCAGTCTGATTTACATCCTGGAACTTTTCCTCTTGTCGCTTAAAAGGCCTTCGGTTCTGAATATCAGCAATAACCTGAATCTGAAAGCAGAGGAGCGTGAAATTGTGATGAAGAAAAAAGAGCTGAAATAGTGCAACCTCTTTTCCTGTTTTCTGCACATTTTTATAAAGAGGCCTTTAGGCTTACGTTAGGATATTTTTTTTGCAAGTCAGGTGTTTCAAGCTTAAAATCAGAGTTTGTTTAACAAATTGTTCCATAGTGATAAAATATATAATCTTGGAAGTGCCTCCATGGTTTAAAGTCTAAAGATAATAATCCCATAATAGGGATATTGGAAACAATTTCATCTTTTCCCTTTTAACTTTCTTTTGTTCATTTTGTCTTGACACAAAACCTGCCTTTGCCGAATCGGCTACGAGCCTTTAGATTTACATTCACAATATTTATATTACTTATCATAGTTACTATTGTATTTTATGAGGGGGTTTCCAAAGGGGGAGACTCATAACTTGTGAATAATGTGGATAACTTTAAACAAAAAAGAATGGGGTGAACTTTGCCTGCGGCCAGGTTAATGACCTATCGCCTGTATCAGTCCCCATTCTTTAGTTTGTTGCCAAGAACCATTTAGAATCTTCGCCAAAGCTGCACTAAGCATGCAAGGGCTTATAAAGGTCTTAGTTAAAAGCAACTATTATTAATCTTAATTTAAAGTTATGAAATTTAAAGAAGCTTTGGGTATTGACGTATCTAAAAAAACAATTGATGTGCAACTACACCTTGCAGGTATTCACTACAAATTTGACAATAAAGTTAAAGGGTATAAAACCCTTTTGGCATGGGTGAAAAAACAAACTGGTTTGAGCCTGGACCAGCTATTAATTTGTTTTGAGCATACCGGACTATATTCGCTACCACTGGCTGTTTTCCTTAGTGAGCAAAAGATTATCTTCTGTATGGAATCTGCTTTACAAATAAAGCGTTCTTTAGGATTGACCAGAGGCAAGAATGATAGGATTGATGCCCAAAGAATAGCAGAGTATGCTTATTTGAGAAGAGAGCAGCTAAAACCTTTTGTGCTGCCCTCAATAAATGTTTTAAAACTTCAAAAACTGCTTTCTCTCAGAGAGAGAATGGTAAAACAACGAGCTGGCTTTATGGGATCAATAAAAGAATATAAAGCCATGTTAAAGCAGAAAGAGCATAAATTGATGTTTTCTGTTCATAAGAAAACAATTCACTTTCTAAGCAAACAGATTGACATTCTTGAAAAGGAAATGATCGATTTGATTCAGGCTGATGAATTGATGAAGGAGTTGTATAATCTGATGGTATCGGTAAAAGGAGTTGGATTAATACTGGCCTCAAACCTGTTAGTTGTCACCAACTGTTTTAGGGGCTTTACAGACAGTAGAAAGTTTGCCTGTTATGCCGGCATAGCTCCTTTTGAAAAGCAATCTGGAACTTCCTTGAAAACCAAATCCAGGGTAAGCCACTATGCTAATAAAAAAATAAAATCGTTACTAAATTTGTCTGCTTCTTCAGCTGTGCAAGCGGATCCGGAACTCAAAGCTTACTATCAGAGAAGGGTAGAAGATGGGAAAAGCAGAATGAGCACTTTGAATATTGTAAGAAACAAAATTGTCCATAGAATCTTTGCAGTTGTCAAAAGAGGAACTCCATATGTTACACTTTATCAACATGCTGCTTAAATAATTGACTAAATCTTTGGTTTTACCTTAGAATACAGGCAGGGACCGGGCAGCTTGCCTGTCCATCCGGAGACGAAGTCGTAGGCGGGAGGCACAGACCACGGCTAAGCCGGTAACATTCGTCCTCAAGATACGAAGTCAGATAACCAACCGCAAGAGGCCACTAGGGAGTATACTCATCGTTAGGCACTGGGCTTTAGGTCCATTCTGAAGGTTTCCTGAGAACATAACCATCTGGTTTCCTAATCTCTGTTGGCAATTTACTGTCTTTTAGTTTCTTACGTCCGATTATAAAGTTACCCCTAGCATTTGAAGTGACAGTTATATTATGCCTGTTTGGAGGAAACCTTACAAAAACACGCTTATTTGGAAACCTTGTATTAATTGCTGTTGTTGGTGGGATTAGATCAGAATCTCCAGAGATGAGAAAAGCTGCATCAAATCTATCATCGTATGCGTCCATGAGCATTTCGACTGCAATATTGACATCTGTCATCTTCTCATTGGGGGAATTATGTATGTTTCCACATCGTCTACATGTAATTAGGTTATTTTGATATTTACCGTAGAATATCCTGACATTAGTGTGAGCCTCTAGTGCTTCAAGATAGATTAATTGGCGGCGTTCCTTGTTAGGATTGTTTCTGATTCTTGAGGTAAAATACTTTACTTCTTCTAATGATTGATTTTGTTTGAGGAGATTTTGAACAAGAAGTTTGACATCAAGCCACTTATAGGTTATCCATCTTTTATCACAATTTCCAAAATATAGATTAAAACCATTAATGTAGGCTAAAACTCGTTCCATAAGTTTTAAAATTAAGAAATGTTTGTATCGTTGTATTACATTAACAGCGCTAGGGATAGTATCCCTGGTTGTACGCACCAGAAATGGTGCGTTTCTTTTTTATCACAATCCCAACTTTTCTGAAGCCTTGTGCCTAATGTTTAGTGGTATGCGCCGTGCGGGATTCGTTGCACTTATCTGTCAAGTTGCTGTATGTTAATTTCGTGTTCATGGTTTCAAATTTAGCATTAATGTCCGTATGGCGTATGACCGTCGTGTTGGGGGCAGTTGTTCATCTAACTATTGATTCGGTAATTCCGCCTTGAATATTAGTTCCTGATTTGAATTGAGGACCTGGGACAGAAAGGAATGGTTGATTCATCTTATCGGATATTGAATAGTTATTTTCGACAACTTCTAAACAAGCATTCTTAAAGTCTTGATAGAAATCCTCAATTTTTAAATTAAATCGACCATTGTGTTCAATTAAGTGTCCTAGTTCTTGTTTACTAGATAAAGTAACTGCATAATCTGGTTTACTCGAATGCGCAAGTCCGCATCTGAAAGCAACGTAAAGATTATGACTTGCAAGATATTGATGATACTTAAAAAGGCTGTTAATTTCATTAATTGCTTTTTCGAAGTAGCACTTAGACTTTCTAGATGTATCCCATGAGGTGATTAATCTCATCCCTTCGAAGATAGGCATACCGGCTAATGTCCCTGGCATCCACCTTATCGTTCTTACCACGTTTAATGCCCAAAGAACGCTTTATTTCCAATCCCGGGACCATGGCAAAAGGAATCTGGCGCTCGGTTAAGAAAATGGCTAAGGGCAATGAATACATGCCTGTATGTTCAAAACACAGAATAACCGAACCCTTGTTATGGGTATTTACCGATTTTATTAATTGCTTAAATCCATTTTCTTTGTTGTCAACATTAATGCGTGATTCATTCTTATAGTCATAAACCTCCAAATCCAATTTGGATACATCAATACCTACAGCGTTTTCAAATTTTTCCATTTTTTTCATAATTTAGTTGCTTAAACTAACACCTTTAAAAGGCCTGGAAGCTTAAAATTCTAAATGGTTCTCATGCACCAGCCTGCAGGTTGGCGCATCTGTGGTGCTTATTTTATATCGTTTAACACAAACCCCGGGCTGATCCCGAAAGCTTTCGGGAAAGGGCTGTTGGATACCCTGCCTCGCCGGCAGGCAGGCGCTCCTTTGGGGCTAAAAACAAAAATAAACGTATCAAAAAGATATTGAGACACCTGAATCAGCAATTCTTAAAAATCCACTTCACTAAATATCAATTAATTACGCTTTCAAAAAGTGATTTTTTACAAGATGCGGAAAACAGGAAAAATGGTGGTACCGAAAAAAGAATTGGATATATAAATTAACTCCGAAGTAGCCCGTATGAGGGATTTTTCGAAATAGTTACTATGCTACCCGGCTTTCACCGGCTTTCAAGATGGCATATTGCCTAATATCTTTGTATGCTTCAGGTGACAGTTGATGGCTGGCCGACCCGTTATTGGGCGGAACAAATGCGCCGTCCGATTCCCACCATTGCCGCGCATATGATTCCGACTCATCCGTTCCTTCAATGCCATAGGTCGTTAAAACATCCTCCGCTACAATCCACGGGTCATCTATTTGTGCATATTTTTCAAAAATAATACTGCGCATATTTGTTGCGCTTTTATCCTGCTTCTTGAAATGATTGATCGTATAAGCCATTGTTTCAGGTTCGGTCATGATGCTTTCCCAGAATCTCCTGGAAGAAACCACCTGGCTGGTTGTCAGCAGCCGTCCTTCGCCATACTGCAGAAAAGTGCCTGTAATAGCACACTTTGAAGCTTTTTTCTTTTTTCTGTTTTTTTTGAAAATACTAAATAATCCCATTTTTTACCTGTTTTAATTCTGTACTTTAATTTTCTATTTGCGTTTTTGTCCCTGAGGCTACTCTATTAAGACTCATAAATCGCCAAAAGGTTACATAAAAGACACTAAATGTGAAGAATGGTTGCTTGGGAAGATGTTGAAGCCGTAAATTTTCAATTAGCTTCACGATGAAACAACATATCGGAACGTGGCAATGCTATTGAGCCCTTCTGCCCGGTTCCCTGAAAATAACAAATCATGGAAGAAGCGTAACTATTCGGAGGGTAAGATATAAATACCTGATGAGCTTACACTTGACCGTGAACCTTCCGGCCCGTCTTTATGGTTAAGATCTCTCCCCCGATGAATCGGGATACTAATGAACAATTGTTATAAGTTATTGATAATCAATTGATAATGATTTTATTAATAATAAATCCCATCCAACGAAAGGATTTTCCCATAGGGATGGCAATGCCAAGAGGTGGGTTTTTCAAAAGGTTGAAGCATAGATATGTTGAGTTGACTAATAAAAATGTGCTGGATTTAACAGCATTCATGACATTTAGTAGCTTCTTCATTTTCTTTTCCTGCCCACCCGCCTGCCTTAGTGCCTAAGTACGGCCGGCAGGAAAGAAAACGAAGTAAAATGCCAAAGGCATCCCTTTGGGAGAAAAGGGCACCACTGCCGATAGCGATCGGGAAAAGACACACCTGTCTACCAGCCAGGCAGGTTTCCCCACTAAACACACCGGCCATCCCTGCCCAAAAATGTCTTAACAGGCCAGGAAAGGTTTACAGTACAACAAAGAGCGACATTTTTGAAGGCTTGCTTGCCCTCAAACCCTCAATGTGTCCACGCTGACCGTGCCTGCTGGCCGCAGGCAGGGACAACCCACCGCACATAATACAACTAAATGCAATATCACATTGAATATTATTATTGTAATTATATTTTATACCTGTCAACTTTTTTCATGACGACACAGGCCGATTAACCCTTTTCCCTTTTAGCTTTTAGCTTATAACAGGCTACATTTATGAATGAACCAAAAAGCAACAAAAATGAAGATTTTTAAACACTACTTCCCCATAACAGTTCTCATACTGATTTTTGCTTCAAACGGCATCAACGGACAAGATAATCCGGAAGAGCTATTGTTGAATAACTTTCGCCCGGTGTCTATCTATAAGATTCCTGAGACCCGGATCAGTGAGGCAAAATACCCTGTTATAGATATGCATTCACATCCTTATCCGAAAAGCATTGAGGCCCTCAACAATTGGGTGAAAACCATGGATGCGGCAGGGATAGATAAAACGGTGATAATGACCTATACTACCGGGGCCGAATTTGACTCGCTTTTCCGGGTGTATTCCAGGTATCCGGACCGGTTTATTTTATTCTGCGGATTTGATTTTACAGGGTACGATCAATCCGGATTCGGGCCTGATGCTGTTAAAGAGCTTGAACGATGCATAAAGATTGGGGCCAGGGGGGTTGGAGAGTTGGGCGACAAGGGAAAAGGGCTTTTTTACTCGAAACCCGTGAAGGCATTCGGCATGCATATAGACGATCCCCGGATGGATCTGCTCCTTAAAAAATGTGCAGACCTGAGTATTCCTGTAAGCATTCATGTGGCGGAGCCAATTTGGATGTACCAGAAGATGGATTCTACCAACGACGGCCTGATGAATGCCTATTCCTGGCGGCTCGACAACCAGCCGGGTATTGTGGATCATGCAGGCATGATCCGGATTTTGGAAAATGCCGTTAAAAAACATCCGGAAACAACTTTTATTGCCCTTCATTACGCTAATTGCTCGTATGACCTGGCTATTTTGGGAAGCTTGCTTGACAAATACCCCAACCTCTACTCGGGTATGGGTGCACGATTTGCCGAAACAGCTGCCATCCCCAGGTATATGGCTGATTTTTTAGCCAGGCATCAGGACCGGATTGTGTATGGGACCGATATGGGAACAGACCTGGAGATGTACCGGTACACCTTCCGGATACTGGAAAGTAAGGATGAACATTTTTATGAAAGCAACTACAGTTACCACTGGCCGCTGCATGGCTTTGGGCTTGACGACGGCATACTAAAAAAGATATACCGGGCAAATGCACTGAAAATCCTGAAGCTGGAAGGTGAAAATTGAATGCTAAGGGTTGTCTCAAAAGAAGCGCCTTCTTTCTGACAAAGTGCCCGCCAAAGGCTTTCCGAAGGCGAGGCACGAAGGCTTAGCTGTTGGGACCATGAGACCAGTACATTTAAGGGAACTTTTTATAAATATCTTTTCGATGTGCGATAATTATCAATCGAATCCTTTCTCGTCGATGGAATCAAAACCCAATCTGTAATCTCCAATTCTAATTCTATAATAACTTTTGAAACCTGTTAGCTTTTTTAGGTTTTTGATATTGACAAGGCCTTTTGTATTTTCTAATTTGAGGATATATTTTTGATCTTTTTAAATGTTGATTCATCTTTAACCTTTGCCAGGGTTTTGAAAAATGATTTATCGAATTCGACAATCATTTATCATTTAGTTTTTTCATTATATCTCCCCTGGATACGGTTTCACCTGTCTTTTCCTTATCCATCAGAGCACCTAAGGCAATATACTCGTATTATTTGTCATCAATAGGTAAAACGTTACCACCTAACTTTTTAGCCAGCTCTTTTAGAATTTTATTACTTTTTGAATCAGCTTTAATAACTATCGCACTCATATTATCAAAGATACAAAAAGATTGAGGCTATTTTTTTCAATTATTGTCCCCAACTCGTTATAAACACTACTAAAATTAATCAAATTCCCTATGATTTGCCGTGATAAGGGTACTTTTAAGGAAAAATTATTCCGCTTATTTGTCAAAGTGAGTAGTTCTTCACTGTAAAGTTCGTCCAATGGGTTAACCTGCAAATTTCTAACGAACTATTTGGGTCGAATTACTTTTAAAACAGCTACCAGTTTTTCAATGGCTTTATTCAGCGATTTCATACCAGTCTCCGCGCCGCGGAAATGCCCCATGCGAATAATAACGAGATCCATTTCAGGGACAATGATGGTACGTTGTCCCCCGGCGCCGGCCATGTAATAGGTGCTTTTGGGCAGAGGAAACTCATCATTTCCATTTAACCAGAATAAACCTCCATAAACCGGTTCTTTCCATGCAGGTGCTTTAGTGGAAACAAATTCAGACCATCCTTCAGGTAAAAGGCGTTCATCGTTCCAAACACCATCCCGGAGATAAAGCAACCCCAGTCTTCCCCAATTTCTGGCCGTACCATAATCATAACCGGTAAGTAAAAAATTACCGAAAGGATCCGTTTCCATTACCTGTTTTCTGATCCCGATTTTATCAAACAACTCCCGCTGGCCAAAGGATAAATAATCCTCCCCATTTTTCTCGAGTGTTGTCCGCATGATATAGCCCAGTGTCAGCGGGTCGCAGTTTCGATATCTCCCCTCCTTGCCTACTGGAAATTGTAAAGGCCGGTTGATGGAATACTCAAAAGCATTAATGGCGCCGGTATAAATATACATATGATCGAGACTGCGGGTATATTGATCTGCCTCCGGATCTCGTTGGGCAGTA
>JADFHN010000158.1 GCA_022567155.1 Bacteroidota bacterium | reverse complement strand
AGGTCAAATATTTGTGCCGATATTCAATGGTATCCTCCCAGATGGTACCTGGGATGTTTCAACGGACGAAACTGAATTTGAAGTAGTTGGTAATGGATTACCAAATTTCACATTTAACATGGCCAATAGTTTTTCTTATAAAAACTGGGATCTAAACTTTCTTTTAAGAGGAGTATTTGGTCATAGCCTTGTCAATGCCCTTAGGGTCTTCTATGAGCAACCCAATGTGGCACCTACTTATAATGTATTAGCTTCGAGCAACAGACCTGAACTCAGTGGTCTTACAACCAATGAGGCTAGGTTGAGCAGTTTTCATGTAGAGAAAGCTGACTTTTTGACTCTTGACAATCTTACGCTGGGTCATAACATTGCCGGTCTTTCAGAAAGCACTGCATTTAAGTCATTACGATTTTACGTTTCTGTACAAAATCTGTTTATTTTGACGAAATATGAAGGAGTTGATCCGGAGGTAAGATTTGCAGATCCAGGGCAGGTTGGCAATGGTGATTTCCAAATAGTACCTTTCTCAGATCCTTTGGCACCGGGTATTGACAGAAGAAATACCTGGTTTACTACACGCACTTTTACGGTAGGTTTTAATGTTGGTTTCTAAAAAAATATCAATCATGAATAGAATATTAAAAGAAAAATTTAAAATAATGGTCGCGGGCTTTTGTGCCACGCTGATCTTGTTCTCAAGTAGTTGTCAGTTAGAGGAAGAAATTTTCAGTGAAATTGTGAGCGACGGATTCGGAACAACGGACGAAGAATTATCCGCTGTAGTTGCTGCTGCTTATGCAAGCTATGGGGGATTCATCGGTGCCCCTTGGACAGTTAATATAATTTCGTCTGACGCAGGTATCGTCCCTACAAGAGGAACAGACTGGGCAGAACGGGGTCAATGGGCCAGGCTGCACGAACATGATTTTTCTCCTGATGACTTTTATGCCGGGAGTAGTTGGTCTGTTCTTTTTACCGGGATTAATAATGTCAACCGAATTATCTTTCAGTTGGAGCAAATAGAGGGTGACGGCCCGATTCAGACCATTAAAGAATTGCGAGTATTGAGAGCTCTCAATTATTATATGCTGATGGATATTTATGGAAATTTACCCATTGTATCTTCTTTTGCCGATGCAGAAGCAAATCCTGCAACCAACACGCGTGCTGAAGTATTCGAATTTGTAACCAGTGAAGTTGAGGCGGTTATTAATGATATGCCGGAGGACAAAAACACCACATACGGGGTAATTAATAAATGGGTTGCTCACGCACTGCTGGCCAAGGTATACTTAAACGCCGAGGTATTTAGTGGAACCGCACAATGGGACAAAGTTATATTGCATACCGACGCAATTATTAATTCAGGAAACTATACATTAGCTCCTGATTTCTTCGATAACTTTTCAGCGTTTAACGAGGGTTCACCAGAGAATATTTTTGTGATAGTATATGATGAAGTTTTTGCTGGTGGAAATCAAATTGCGGTTAGAACACTGCATTACGCTAGTCAGCAAACTTATCGGTTTACTGCACAGCCTTGGAATGGTTATGCATCGCTACAAGAGTTCTATAATATGTTCACGGATGATGATGTGAGAAAGGGAAGCTTTATTGTTGGACAGCAATACGATCCAGAGGGTAACGAAATCCTCGATCTTCAGGCTGAGGCAGCAGATCCAAACGGACAACCTTTATATTTTACTCCAGAAATTACCGATGTCCGCAATGCCCTAAGGCAAGAAGGTGTCAGAATTGGAAAATTTGAGTTTGAAATGGGAGCACAACCTCAAAATATGAATAATGACTTTCCTCTATTCAGATATGGTGATATTTTATTGACCAAAGCTGAGGCGCTGCTTAAAACGGGAGATGAAGGTGGGGCCCTGATACTGGTAAATATGATTCGTCAAAGAGCCGGTGTTCCTGATTTGACTGCCTTGTCAGTTGATGATTTGTTAGACGAAAGGGGTCGTGAAACCGCGTTTGAAGGTTATAGAAGACAAGATTTGATTAGGTTTGGTAGATTCAATGATGCATGGCAATTTAAGCCTGCTGATCCCAGTGACCATGTAAATCTTTTCCCTATTTCTTCTGATCAATTAGGGGCAAATCCTAACCTTAAACAAAATCCCGGATATGTTGGGGGCGAGTAATCTCAATCTTGCTAAGGAATTCGGATATTGATCCTGATTTTTTAGTTAAATATTATTAATTTTGAACGAAAGTAGGCGTAATGTCTACTTTCGTTTTTTATACTGTTATTTTATATTTTGTTTTATTTTTTCCAAATATTAGTAAATGAACCAGGCAATTTTAATGTTAAAAGTGATATTCTATAGCTTATTGGTTTTAATCACATTAACTTTTGGTTGTAATGAGTATCATTCTTTAGTAAACAGGGAATTAGCCACCAACGTTAAAAGGGACACTCTGTTGTTAGACTTGCGATTTGGCATGACACAAAGAGAATTCTTCACTCACTGCTGGGAGTTAAACAAAGAAGGGATTGTTAAGGAAGGTGCGACATATTCAACAGTTCACTTTCAAATTGAAAAATTTGGGAAGAAGTATGACGTAAATTTCTACCCGGTTTTTTATGAAGGGAGAATCGTAGGCCTTCCTGTTGAGTACTCCTACACAGTTTTTTCCCCATGGAATTCCGATTATTCCCTAGATCTTCTATTTGAAGAAATTATGAATATTTATAGGAGTGATTATGGAGATGATTTCCTTAAAATTGAATCGAAAGAAAGAATTGCCTATGTAAGGGTTGATGGAAACCGGAGGATTTCCATTTTCAATAACATTAACAGAAACAATGTCACTGCCCTTTATTTTGATCTCTCATCTGAAAAAAATTCCGAAAAGTAGTGTTTATACCACCTATCGGTCGGAGTTTATTATATGACATTGCTATGCGCCATATTTTTCTTATTCAATAATTATATTTATTATTGTCGGTTGATAGTTAGCTTAACTTCCTAAAATAAAAAGTGGCTTGTAGTTGCTACGAATGAGTTTTGATGGCTTGGACTGTTTTATCTTGGGGGTTACGGTAGCTTTCCACAAGCTTCCGGTTGAGACTGATCTTGTCATTGCGTTTTACAATGTTACATTGAACATACATACCACGAATGTAGCAACTAAAAAGCTATTAAACAGGCCTTTTCAGGTTTTTTCAGTTTTTTTTAGGAAGATGAGTTAGGTTAAAAGTTCTGGGCTAGTACTAATGAGTAAATACGTAAGGATCATTGATATTGCCAAGAAATTGGATTTGGCGCCATCGTCGGTTTCGAGAGCATTAGACGATCACTATTCCATTAGTCCTAAAACAAAAAAGAAGGTAAATGAATTGGCCCATAAGCTTGGTTACCAAAGAAATTTGCATGCTATAAGTATGAAAAGCAAAAAATCCAGTTTGATTGGGTTGTTACTCCCGGATTTTACAAGCTATTTTCTCTATAGCCTTATTAAAGGGATTAACAATGTATTAGAAACTAACAAGTATAATTTGGTAGTAATGCAATCTGGTTCAAATCATAATACCGAGGTAGTGAACTTACAACGA
>JADFHN010000099.1 GCA_022567155.1 Bacteroidota bacterium | reverse complement strand
GTGATGCCATAACCTCCAGAAAATTATTTTATCAGGGGTATACCAATATCTCACAGAATGTTCTACTGCATGCCCCGCAGGATTTCAGTGCAGGTTCAAGCGTTTCTCATTTGAATGAAAATTTTGCCGATTCCCCTCATGAACTGATGACTCCAAGTATTGGTAACGATAAAATCATCCACGATCCGGGTCTGGCGCTGGATATGATACTGGATTATGGGTGGGAGTTTACATATATTATTCATACTCCTCTGGCCAATACCGAGGATACCCTTCAGACATTTGAAATTAAAGCTGAGGTAACTTCCGATCTGGGTTTCGACACGACATCGCTCCGATTACATTATTCAACAGATGCATTTGCAGAAATGGATTCAATTGTTCAGATGGTTCCTACAATAAATCCTGATGAATACAAGGCAATCATTCCAAACCCGGGAAAAGGAACAGAGTTGTCATACTACATCGAAGTGATCGATGACAAATTAAGAAGATTTACCGATCCGGGCCAGGCGCCAGATTTTGTAACTTTTGGCTTCAGAATTGACGTTGACGACAGTATTCCTCAAATTGAACACACGCCTGTAAGTTTCATTCTTGAAAATGAAACGGATGTGGCCATATCTGCCTCGATAACAGATTTTTTTATTGGGGTGGACACGGCGTATATTGAATATTCTATCAATGATGTAAATCAGGCATCCATTGCCATGCTGCACGATCCGGAAACTTTTTCGATTTATAACGGAACAATTGACTTGTCGGGAGGTATAAATGCTGACGATATTATCAAATACCGAATCGTGGCCATCGACAAGTCTCTTGCCCAAAATTCATCCGTTCATCCCGTATCCGGCTTTCATGAAATATTTGTAGAAGGTATTGAACAACCGGTAACTGAATATTTCAATGATTTTAACAATCCTACTACCGATTTTCTCGGTGATCAGTTTACCGTATTTACAGCATCAGGATTTACCGATGGCGCTCTGCACTCCATTCATCCATATGGAGAAGCCGGTCTGGATAATTCTATAAACTATATTACCCAACTAAAAATTCCCATCATCATTGATGCAGACCAGCACGAAATGCGGTTTGATGAAATTGTGCTGGTTGAGCCTGGCGAACCAGGCACTGTTTTCGGGAACTCTCAGTTCTGGGATTATGTAATTGTGGAAGGTTCAATAAATGATGGAACTACATGGAGACGGCTTACTCTCGGATACGATAGCCGTGAGTATGACGTATGGGATAACCTTTATACCAGTAGAGTTAATTCTGAAAACATCTCAACAGCGGTTGGAAATCCCACCCTGTTCAGAGAAAGAATCCTTGATCTGACTGATAATGGATTATTTGATCCGGGAGATACTTTACTGATCCGTTTCCGGATGTTTGCAGATGAAGCTGCTGCCGGCTGGGGATGGGCCATTGATAATCTTCAGATTCAGGGCGAGATCGTAGCTGCCGTTGAAGATTTTCTGGTTTCAACAGACGAATTTAAGATATTCCCTAATCCTTCGTTCAATGGTATTTATACCATCTCGGCTACGTTCAAAAAGCAGCCTACCGAAATTCGTTTAACCGTATTAGATATGCTTGGCAAAGTGATCATGTCATCCAAAAAATCCGGGACTTCGTTGGTGTTTAATTACCGACTCGACCTGAGTAATCAGCCTCCGGGTATTTACTTCGTGATCGCCACTTTGGGTGATGACAATATTACCCGCAAACTAATAAAATCACAATAACATTTATGCCGGGTTTTTGATTTCGGTATTGACTTTACCGATGCTATTCCTATTTTCGGGTCATGGCAGGAAAATGGGAAATCTTTATTGACACCGGTGGCACTTTTACAGACTGTATTGCGCATGATCCCAAAGGCGGTGTGCTGAAGTTGAAAATATTAAGTAACAGCCGGCTAAGATGCCGTATCCTGAAAGTAATTGATCCACTGCATATTATTATCAGCCACCACTGGTACGTTTCCAAAAACATTTTTTCCGGTTATACCATTAGAATACTAAACTCGGGTAAAGAAAATAGAATAGTAGATTTCGATCCGGAAAATTCACAACTGACACTTCAACATCCGCTTACCGGTTTTGATGGCGAACTGGAAATTTGTTCGCCGGAAGAGGTGCCATTGCTTGCTGCCCGTATGCTTACCCAGACACCGCTGAACAGTCCGTTACCCTCCCTGAGCATGCGTCTTGGTAGCACAAAAGGTACAAATGCACTGCTTGAAAGAAAAGGCGCCCGTGTAGCATTTTTAGTAACCAAAGGATTCAAAGATCTTATCAAAATCGGGAACCAGCAGAGGGAAAACCTTTTTTCGATCACAATTAATAAACCTGCGCCGTATTACGATATTGAATATGAGGTAAATGAAAGATTAAATCATAAAGGCGAAATAGTCCGGCCATTACGAGAATCAGAACTAAATGACATTATCAAAAATCTGAAGAAACAAAAAATAGAATCGGTAGCTGTCGCATTTCTTCATAGTTACCTGAATCCTGAACACGAACAAAAAACTGAAAAAGTATTAACACAGGCTGGTTTTAATTTCGTTTCGACCTCAGCAGCCCTCTCAAATTCCATTAAGATACTCCCCAGAGCTGAAACTTCGGTAGCCAACGCTTACCTGGATCCTATTATCAAAACCTACATCCGGAACATAAAAGGTATATTGAAATCTGCAAACATGAAGGTAATGACCAGTACAGGCGGGTTGATAGACGCAGATAATTTCTATCCAAAAGACAGCTTGCTTAGCGGACCTGCCGGCGGCCTGGTAGGTGCAGCTAAAATGGCTGTAAAATCAGGGATTTCTAAAATCCTCACCCTTGATATGGGGGGTACCAGCACCGATGTAGCCAGGTATGACGACGGATTCGACTACAGGTACGAAACAAAAGTTGGAAATGCAAAGATCCTGAGTCCTGCCCTTTTCATCGAATCCATTGCTGCAGGAGGCGGATCAGTATGCCGGTTTGATGGGTACAGATTTACTGTTGGTCCTGAAAGCGCCGGGGCGGAACCTGGTCCTGCCTGTTACGGAGCTGGTGGGCCATTCACCATTACGGATGTTAATCTGCTGCTCGGTAAGATTGATCCTGAAATTTTTGGAATACCGGTAAATACCACCGCAGCCGAAAAAGCGCTTGATGGTATCCGAAATCTGATATTCAGAAAATACAAACAGAAATATAGCAGAGAGGTAATTCTTGAAGGATTTGAGCAGATCGCTAATGAAAAAATGGCAGAAGCCATAAAGAAAATATCAACTACCAAAGGGTATGATCCGGCTGATTATACATTGCTTGCCTTTGGTGGCGCCGGAGGGCAGCATGCCTGTCAGATAGCAGACCTGCTTCAGGTGCATACCGTGCTGATTCCGGAAGATGCCGGATTGTTGAGCGCGTATGGGATCGGGCAGGCTGTGGTGGAAAGATTTGCCGGTTTTCAGGTATTGAAACCGTGGAACCAGGTTCACAAGGATGTCCCGGCTATCGTGTCAGACCTGGAGAAAAAAGTGACAACCAGGCTTGAGAACGAGGGTTTCAGAAAAGATGAAATCCGGATTCGTAATCGTTTTTTCTATCTCCGTTTTTATAGACAAGACCATACCATCGAAGTGAATGGTATGGAAAATATTATTGATGATTTTAAGAAAGCATACATAAAGCTGTACGGTCACTGGATAGAAGACCGTGAAATTGAACTTGAATCTGTAAAAGTTGCCGCCTGCAACATCGTAGAAAATGAAAAAATTGAAGTAAAGGACATTTCTTTATATTCACCGGAAAGTAATAAAAAAATCAAGTCACTTGTCGATGGCAGATGGGAAAATGTTGCTGTTTTTCACCAATCGGAATTAAGACCGGGAGCACGGATCACCGGCCCGGCAATCATAGGTAGCCGTACAAGCACAACTTCTATTATGAAAGGCTGGGCTGCTGAAATTGATATTGCCGGAAATACAATAATGACAAAGAGGGGTGTAATTACGAAGGTTGAATCGGAACATATCCCTAAACCTGAAGCAGCGCAACTGGAATTATTTTCAAACCGGTTTACATCCATTGCACATGATATGGGCGCTTTGCTCCAGCGTACTTCTTTCTCTGTAAATATCAAAGAGCGACTGGATTTCTCATGTGCAATCCTTGATGCAGAGGGTTATCTGGTGGTGAATGCACCGCACATTCCCGTACATCTCGGCAGTTTGGGAATATGTATCAGGGAAATACGGAAGGAGCTATCCATGGAGAAAGGTGATGTAGTTATTACCAACCATCCACGGTTTGGAGGCAGCCATTTACCTGACATTACACTTGTAAGCCCTGTCTATTTTGGCAATTCCCTGATCGGTTATGTTGCAAACCGGGGCCATCATGCAGAAGTCGGAGGCACAAGGCCGGGATCGATGCCCCCTGATGCTATGTCGCTGGAGGAAGAAGGAGTGGTAATCAGTCCAATGTATCTTGTAAAAAATGGCAAAACAAGGTGGAACGAAGTGGAAGCGGTATTCAAAAAAGCCAGATATCCCACAAGGGCATTGCAGGAAAACCTCGCCGACCTTAACGGGGCCCTGGCATCTATCCGGCTGGGGGTGGCTGAATTAAAAATGCTTGCTGAGAAATATACTGTGCAGCAGCTAAAAAGATATATGGACAAAATCCGAAAGCACGCTCATGAATCGTTGATGGATGCATTGTCAGTGTATGATAGAAAAATTCTTTCAGCTACAGAAATCCTTGATAACGGTGCAAAGATTGTGGTAAAAATAAAAATCAGAAAGGAAGAAGTGATCATTGATTTTGAGGGCACTTCGCCTCAGCAGGCCGATAATCTGAATGCAACTCCGGCTATTACGATGAGTGCGATACTTTATGTATTACGGTTGCTTTCACAAAAAGAAATACCCCTGAATGAAGGATTACTGAAAAATGTAAAGATTAACCTGCCTCCATGTATGCTTAATCCTGATTTCAGCGGACACCCCTCCGAATGTCCGCCTGTGGTTGGAGGAAATACCGAAACCAGCCAGCGGCTTGTAGATACATTGCTCAAAGCATTTGGTATTGCTGCCTGCAGCCAGGGAACGATGAATAACCTCCTGTTTGGAAACGATTCATTCGGATATTACGAAACAATTTGTGGAGGTGTGGGCGCTGCAAGAAATTCACCTGGTGCAGATGCAGTGCATCAGCATATGACCAATACGCGAATCACCGATCCTGAAATACTTGAATACCGCTACCCGGTCACGCTCGATTATTTCAGGATACGGGAACATTCCGGCGGAAGAGGAAAATGGAATGGGGGAAACGGGGTGATCCGGAAGATGACTTTCAATTCTCCCGTAAAACTCACCGTGCTGAGTCAGCATCGCACCAACTCACCGTATGGAATGGCCGGTGGGAAAGATGGAAAATCCGGTGAACAATGGATCGAAACTTCTTCGGGTAAAAAAGTTGACTTAAAATGGAAAGATCAATACAACGTAAAGAAAGGGGATAGTATTGTAATTTGCACACCGGGAGGAGGGGGTTACGGACACCCGTAAATAGTTGAATAGGCATATGCGTTTAGGTGGACTTTTGAATAAGTATGAGTGACTAACCACGCCATTCCACGCCTATCGGGTGGTCACCCGTAAGGGTGATATGGCGTGGACATTAAACCCAAAATTGTCAATAGACTAATGGTTTTAATTTACACTGGCGCGCATTTGTCCCGAAGGGACGCCTATGGCGTAATGCGTGCCGATTTAAATAGCAACAGTAAAATAAAATTCCAATATTAATTCAAATTCCATGTCAGAAAAATATAAAGTCGGCGAAAGCGCTATTCCTCATTTCATGACTATCACTGTCATTGACTGGGTTGACCTGTTTACAAGGCAGGAATTTCGGGATATTCTCATTGAATCTCTGAAGTATTGTATTGAAAACCGTGGTCTTTCATTAAATGCTTATTGCATAATGAGCAATCACATCCACTTGATTGCCAGTTCTCAAAATAGTGATCTGAATTTTATAATCCGAGATTTCAAGAAACATACCTCAAAGCAATTAATAACAGCAATTAACAAGACTAACGAGAGTCGTAAAGTCTGGTTATTGAAGAAGTTTAAATTTGCTTCAGACAGGGTCAAACGAGGAAGAAATTATAAGATTTGGAAAGACGGTTTTCATCCAGTTGAATTAAACACAAATATGATGTTGGAAGAGAGACTGGATTATGTTCATAATAATCCCGTTGAAGCAAGAATTGTATGGTTACCTGAGGATTATGTTTATAGTAGCGCTTCGAACTACCAGGACAAAGAGACAATATTGAAAGTTGAATTTTTATGATAGTGATAGTAAATCCGCACGCATTGCAAATGCGCGCGAAGGTTTCCTTATGAATTTCAAACAAGAAACATAATCAATATCTTAGACGTGATACTTATTCACTTTTATGATACTAAAATTGAATTACATTAAAATTGGTAAGAAATTATATGAGAAAAACAGATATCGTCAATGCCTAAAACAGTTACTTTTAAGAAAGGAGCAGCAAGTGTCCTTTTCTGGTCGGTAATTGCAGCTGCTTTTATCGGACCAGGTACGGTTACCACAGCAACCACAGCCGGGGCACTCTTTCAACTTGACCTGGTGTGGGCTTTGGTGTTTGCCACTGTTTCCTGCATTGTGCTTCAGGAAGCTGCTGCAAGAATAACCATTGGATCCGGATTTACATTTGGTGAGGCCATTTCTTTGCGTTATGGAAAAAATAAAATTAAAGTCTGGCTGGCACTTTCCGTGATCTTCGGATGTGCAGCATACGAAGCGGGTAACATGCTGGGCGCCGTATCGGGACTAAAGCTGATTTTCAATCTCCCCGCAGGTTATTCAACTACAGCTATATTCTTATTTTGTGGTATTCTCCTGTGGTATGGCACTGGCCGGATGCTTGTTCATTTCCTTGGAATAATCGTTGCCTTAATGGGAATCCTGTTTATCAGCGCTGCTTCAGGTATTGGCTATTCCTTCATGGATGTTCTAATGGCTTCATTTCAGCCTTCTTTCCCACAAGGATCAGGGCTTATTACCATTGGTCTTATCGGTACTACCATCGTACCATATAACCTTTTTCTCGGATCAGGCATTAGTAAAAGCCAGTCTGTCAGGGAAATGCGCATCGGGATAACCATTGCCGTACTGATTGGCGGATTTATTTCGCTGGCTATTCTGGTAGCTGGCACCGCTATAACGGGAATGATGAGCTTTGATGCGTTGACCGAGGCGCTAATTTCAATGAAAGGCAAGTATGCCGGAACGCTTTTCGGACTGGGATTATTTGCCGCAGGAATTACCTCCGCATTAACCGCTCCACTGGCTTCGGCTATAACAGGAAAGACACTGCTATCAAATCCGAACCGGAACTGGTCGGAAAACTCGGTGGCATACCGGTTAACGTGGGGAATTGTACTGGCAACAGGATTCCTGTTTGGCATTTCAAACCTTAAGCCCATTCCCGTAATCATTCTCGCCCAGGCAATCAATGGCTTTTTACTCCCATTTGTAGCTGTTTTCCTGTTATTGATTGTAAACGATAAAAAACTTATGACGCCGGAAACAATCAATAAGCCATGGCTCAATGTGCTGACATTGCTTATTGTTTGGGTGACAATTTTTCTTGGATTGAATAATGTTGTAAAGGCCATTATACAAACTTTTTATCCCGGACCGGAGCATAGTTATTACCTGATTTTGATCGGATTACTTGCGTTAAGTATAACCATATGGGTTGGAAATAAAATCATGCTTCAGCGAAAAAATATCAAGAATCCTGGTGAACGATAGTACGCAAACTGATGAAAAGCTGATTTTGAATTCCTATTGCCCGTTATCATCAACCTGCTGTTTAAATTTAATTTCATCATTCAGCTATTAGTCAGATATCAAGCCAAGGTGCGGAGCATCGTAATATATGACTCACCACGCCATTTATGGCGTGGAAACTGACCCACAGAACTGACCGGGGCTTTAGCCCCATGTGATTGCAAAACAGGGTTCTGCAAGTTTATGGGCTAAAGCCCGTGGTTTGTATAGGTAGATTAACTCCGCCATAAATGGCGGAGATAGTCAGCCTCATAGCCACTGGGGCGCACCTGTCTGCGGCAAAGGCAGGTTTTTAATGCGTGCCGATCTTGGTTTAGAAATGCAATTGAAAGTTGAATTTATATGATATTGGAATTAAATCTGCAGGGAATTAAAATCCGCTCGTAGTCACCGTCATTACCCGGTTTGCTTGCCCGACATGGTTCATCCTGGCGGGTCCGGGTAATCCCCGAAATAGAACCGTCATTACCCGGTTTGCTTGCCCGACATGGTTCATCCTGGCGGGTCCGGGTAATCCCCACGAAGTCAACGTCATTACCCGGTTTATCCGGGTAATCCCCCTAACGACAAGCTGATTTCGATTTATGCACACGTACAACCCATAACAAGGAGATTACCCGACATCGCTTCACGATTCGGATAATGACGTTGGAGCGGAGATTATTCGACATCGCTTACACTGGCACGCATTGCGCCTTGGGTATCCTCCATAGGAGTCTCCGAAGGAGTCCTAAGGACCTTCGGACCTTCGGGACAAATGCGCACGAGTGTAATCAGCAATTTCAATCATATCACAAACACCATACTCAGTATCCCGAGCAGCAGAATCACTTTACAGTAACTACTGAGCCAGCCAAAGTTTTTCTTTGTGTCTGCGAGTATGAGTCTGTATATAAAAATACTGTTCAGCAAAAGAAGAAACAGGTTCAATTCGACCCAAATTCTGCTGAAGTTCACCGACGTGAGGTAATAAACGGATACCATAAAAAGAAAAAGCAAAATGTAAATAAACAGTTTTGTTTTTCGTACACCCCAAACCACAGGCAATGTTTTACAATCAAACTTCTCATCGCCGGGCAAGTCTTCGAGGTCTTTAATGATTTCCCGTATCAGCGAAAAAAATCCGGCAAAAAATCCATAAATAATTATCTCCCTGGCACTATCAGGGTATAAAAATGTAATCAGTACAATGGCAAGTCCGGATAGAAAGCCAATCGTCAGGTTGCCTATAAAAGGAAGCCTTTTGAGAAAGTTGCTGTACCACCAGAGAAAAAATGCAGCTATAACATTAATGACTCCAATATATGGGGACACATAGGCGCCAATAACTATACCGGCTATATTAAAAGTGGTGTGAAGAACGATGGCAATTCTGCGCGAGACGTCAATACCGACAATTACTTTCTCCGGATGATTTACAAGATCAATTTTAATATCATAATAATCGTTTATGATATACCCGGCAGCGGCTATCAGAACGGTTGATAAAGAGAGCAGAAAAAGCCTGCTATCGGTTACGACATAAAGCCAGGTATCATTCGGGTTACAGAGAAAAACTGCTGTAAAATACTGTGCAAATACCAGCATAAGCAGGTTTTGTAGCCTTACTGCCTTTAAAATACCCCTGACGGTTACCGGGGTTATGGAATACCGCTGGTTCACTGTAATTGAATTAATACGCCAAAATTAATCCTTTCTTTGCGTTGTTTTGAAACATTCCGCTATAATGCTCAGTCCTGCTGACTCAGTGATTCTGAACAGGGTACAGTCGGGTCCGGTCGATCCCCGAAATAGAACCGTCATTACCCGGTTTGCTTTCCCGACATGGTTCATCCTGGCGGGTCCGGGTAATCCCCGAAATAGAACCGTCATTACCCGGTTTATCCGGGTAATCCCCCTAACGACAAGCTGATTTCGATTTCACCAGTATGTGAAGTTGAAAGCAAAAACCATACGCTGCCCCTAAGTTAATTTCGCATGCGCACCCTCCTAACCTCCCGCCTTCATTTCATTTCGGTCGGGCAGGCCTAAAGGAGGAACCCCGCCCGCAGTGCTCAATAAAGGCGTAAAAATTCTCCTAATAACCCTTTTTCAGAGGGAGCCAAATAACTCTGAACTATTTCCTTACAATGGTGGAAGGACTACCCCCCCTCAACGTCACCTTCATAGATGTAGCATGTTCAGAATAAAAATAACCTGAAATGATATTACAAGGTCGTCATAAGGGACGTTGAGGCATTGCACCTACAGATAGCTTATTTTACGAATACCGTTCCAGGATGTTCTGACTGATGATCCTGTATATTTCCTGTACAGCCGGTTCCTCAAGATAATCAAAATGTGCATCCATCGTCTGAAAATCTTCTCTCCTGGCCGGACCGGTTTGTGCATTTTCCGGGCCTATTTCCAGACTTTTATTTATAGTTTCTGTAATCAGCGGCTTAAGCAATTCAAAATCAAGACCTTCATCATCAAGGATTGCTTTTGACAAGGTGATCATATGATTCGTAAAGTTGCAGGCAAATACGGCTGCAACATGAATGGCTTTCCGGTTAGTGGAACTAACCCGTTTCACATTTTTACTTATGGATTTTGCGATCCGGATAAGAATCTCTTCTGTCGAAAGGTCAGAGGCTTCAATAAGAACAGGTATTTCTGAGAAATTTGCTTTTCTGCTTTTTGAAAATGTCTGAAGCGGATAAAAAACACCAACGTGCTGTGTGGCTGCATATTCCAGCGCCTGGATTGGAATGGATCCGGATGTATGTATTAGAATAGCATGCTCATCCGGCAGTACAATCTCTTTCACCACCTCTTCAATGGCATCATCAGGAATACAGACGATAAACAACCGGGAGTTGGAATCTGAAAAGTCAAGATCGCCTGCCGGTACGGCCTGATACAAGCGTTTGACCAACGCGTTAGCCTTTTTGCGGTCCCGGCTGTAAACTTCCTTCACGGCATAGCCGCAGTTATCAAGGGCCGGCGCCAGGTGCCATGCCAGGTTGCCGGCACCGATTATAGCCACATGTAAAGATTCCGGCATTATTCAGAGACGTAATGAACTACTGATCGCATAAAGATAATGCGAACCGGAAATAATATTCCGGAAAATTTTCAAATGCCACTAATTGTTTCAGGCGTTTTCCTTTTCAACACGCGATAAATAAGCGTTAATTCCTCTTATTAGTATCATGAAATAACCAAGTCCTATGGCAATAAGTATGGCATAAACCGTAGATTGAGTGACACGCGGACTATCCAGCGTTAAAAAGGTAGCAAATGTATCCACCACTTCAAATTCAGGTTCAAGCGCAAGCAGGCGCCGGATTGCCAGTTCTTCGTCGTATAGACGCATGTCTTCCCGAATGACCGACAATGGGTTCGTAATATTGTCTTCCGCCAAAATCACGTTGACGGAACCTTCGCGGGTACGATTAGAAAGGGTAGCCAGATTACGGTAAATCACACTTTTCAAGCTATCCATTTTTTCTGCTTCCAATTGCAATTTACGTAACTTACTTTCACGGTTTTGCTTATTGATTTCAAGCCGTTTCGATATATACTTGATGTTCCTAAAATAATTAACAACGGGTTCTTCAAAGTCAGGTATTATTGAATTATCATATACCCGAACTACAATTTCATACGTGGATTTATTGTCAATCTCAAGCCGCGATATTACCTGGCTGATCTGTTCTTCATTCGCTTTCAGGTTTTTGAGCTGTATCTTCAGAATCTCCAGGTCAATAATCTCCTGTTCATTTACAAATGGGATCGCTTCAAAACCTTTTATCTGTACTGCCAGTAACGAATCAATACCCAATACGCTTGCAAGTTCGCTGCGGTCTTCTTCCTTGCATAGCATGTCCAGCTTTTCAATCGATTTTTCAATGAGTTTACCCCGGTAGATTGATATTTTCAATAGCATGGACGTACGGTAATAGGGCCTGGAAGTTTTGCTGAACACGATAGCCCCAACAACACCCAGAATAATAAGGATTAAGAATAAATATTTATGTTCAATAGTAACTCTCCGGATTGATACGACTATACGTATGAATCCGAACCATAATCCGGCAAAGAAACTGCCGATGGCCTGAAATAACTTCCTGAGGTCAATTTCATCATCCTGATACTGGGGTGTGTTACCCTTTTGGGCCTGGGCTGGTTCTTGTTTTTGTGGGGTTTCCTGCATATTTCGTAGTTCTGAAAATTTTATCAAAAATAACAGATTGTTCAATTTATTAATCAATGAATGGATTTTCTTTTAGTTTTGCCGGTAGAGGAAGCATCACCGGAGCTGCTCCGGCAATATTAAATTATAAAACAAACCACTTAAATATTAATAATTATTCAAGCGTATAATTATTTAGCACTTTTTTAAATGGCGATATGTTTGAATAATTTAAAGACACAAGCCTGATCAACTTAATTGATATATTCAATAGCGAAGAAAAGTGCAAGATTTAGGCCTTGTTGACCACCCCCTTAATCCCCCGCACGCTGTCGCCGAAGCTTTAGCGCAGGCGCCCAGCGGGGGACACGGAAACTACTGATGAAATATAGTCACTATGTCCCCCTCTCCGAGGGGGTGAAGGGGGAGGAAAAAATACAAGTAATCGTTGAAAAGTATGAAAGAAGAAAGAAAGGATCGAAAGAGTGAACCAAGGAAACATTAGCTTA
>JADFHN010000098.1 GCA_022567155.1 Bacteroidota bacterium | reverse complement strand
AATCAAGCCAATCCTGGATGTCCTCGTTGGCCCGCAGGAAGAGATTTATAGTATATAGTCCCGGTTTAAGGTTAAGATTTTTAACATCAAATTCGTAAACATTATCTTTTTCGTGATCAATTCCAATTTGATTTTTAAATATGTTACTCAAGTGAATAAAACAATTGCCAACGTTATCATGAATATTGATTCCAAAAAGTAAATCCTTATATTCTAACCCATCGTCTTTTAAAGATATTCTGAATTTAATATCATCGCCTGGTTTAATTCGAATTTTATCTAACTTCAAAGACTTGAATATTATCCCCCTGGCCCATTTTGATCTAATTACATTTTCAAGATCAATCTCCTTTAATCCCACTTGAATATTGTTGTTTAAATACTTATTTATTACACTTTCGGTTATGTCAACTTCAGCACAAATGCCTGATTGTAATAGAATTGCTCTTGAGCACAGGTTCCCGACTGCCTGCATATTGTGAGATACAAACAGAATTGTGATTCCTGATTTTGTAACTTCACTCATTTTATCGAGACATTTCTTTTGGAATACCGAATCCCCAACAGCCAATACTTCATCAATCAAAAGTATCTCCGGCTCCAGATGGGCTGCTACTGAAAAAGCCAGTCTGACTTTCATGCCACTGGAATAGTGTTTGATGGGAGTTTCAATAAATTTCTCTACCCCGCTAAACTCAACAATTTCATCAAACTTGGTTTTTACTTCCCGGTGTTTCATTCCCAGAATAGTACCATTGAGATATATGTTTTCCCTGCCCGTCAATTCCGGATGAAAACCAGTGCCTACCTCAAGGAGTGAACTAACTCTTCCATTTAGTTCAACCCTTCCGGTTGTTGGCTCTGTAATTCTGCTTAATATTTTTAAAAGCGTCGATTTCCCTGCCCCATTCCTTCCGATAATCCCCACAGCTTCTCCTTGAGAAATTTCAAAGGATACATCTCTTAGCGCCCAGAATTCATTGTTTTGTTGTTTGGATGATCCGCTTATTTGTTGATTCGATCTGAATTTTCTTATAAAATTACCAAATGATTCCCGCAGATCCCCCGATTTCCTGCTGCCAATTCTATACTTTTTTCCTAATCCCTCAACTTTTATTGCAATATCACTCATACAATATCTGCCATTATTCTTTCGACCTTCCGGAAATAAAACAGACCACTAATAAAAAGAACGATAATCACTATAAAGGAAACCCAGGCAAATTCACTTATATTTTGACCACCCAAAATACTCCATCTGAAACCTTCTACTACCCCAGCCATCGGATTTAAATGATACATCAACTGATACTTATCAGGAATCATCGAAACCGGATAGGCAATAGGTGTGGCATAAAGCCCGATCTGTACCAGAAACGGTATCACATGCTGGAAATCACGGTAACGGATAGTAAGAGACGACAACCAGATTCCCATCCCCAAAGCTGCCAGCACGCCCAGTAAAAAAAATAGTGGCAACAGGTAAACGTTTAAAGAAAGTGGAACCTTATAATAAACCATCAATCCCCCAAGAAAGATCAGTGTTATGAAAAAATCCACAAACCCGGTCATGGCTTTAGACACGGGGATCACTAATCGAGGGAAATAGATCTTTTTTACCATCTCCTGGGCTCCGATAATGGACTGCCCTGACTGGCTTAGCACATACGCGAAATACGACCAGGTTACCATTCCCGCCAACGCATAAACCGGGTAAGGAATATCTCCAGTTTCCACTTTAATAGCTCTTCCGAATATAAGCGTGAATATAAGAAGTGTGGCAAGAGGCTGAATAAATGCCCACAAAAGCCCAAGAAATGTTTGGGCATACCGCACTTTCAAATCACGCCAGGCGAGAATGAAAAACAGATCACGGTATTCAAAGAGCTCTCTAAGGTTTAAAGAGAGTTTTGATTTTGAAGCGTCGATAATGGTCTTGTTCAATGTTGAGTAATGTTTAAATGTGATCTTTTTTGGTTTATGGAATACCAATGGAGTACAGCCAACATGGCTCCAAAAATTGGCATTAATGGTAGTTTATACCTGACGAGTGTCCCGAAATTCCATGTTGAAATGCCTACGGCAAAAGCAAATCCAAGCGTAAAGACCAGGGCAAAAATCAGGAATGGATCGTTAAGGAAATGTTGAATTAACCTTAACCGATTTTTATAAATCACTACAATAACAATCAATAGAAATATCAGGCTTTCCAGAGCCAGCATTATCATAAGTGGATTTGATACCTCCCATAAATATGGTCTGAAAAGCGAAACATTTACGGCTGCGGGAAACATCCTGCCCATGTCTTGCCAGGTTTCCGGAATTGTGCCAAGTTCATAACCCGATCCGGCTTCCCTCCCCGTCCAGTACCGGATATCATGAGCCGTCACATATACTGTTTGAGTTATGTTTTCAACTGAATATTTCGGGTCGTCCTCTCCAACTGCTATTACCGCCCGGTATCCGGAAAAAACCATAAGAGTGAGCATAATGGGTGTCAAGGCACCCCTGATGAACCTATTTCTGACCTTTCCAATATGGATCCGGTAAAACCACAGGACCAAAGCTGGAAGAAAGACCAGTAATATGTATTTTTTAATGCTAAAAATCAGTAGAAATCCTAAAACAAGTACAAGAATGGAAAATACTTTTTTTGTTTGAAATATAGTCAGGTACATGAATGCCCAAATCATCCAGCAAAGCACTGAAAATGTCAGGGTGTCCTTTAATATCCCTGAACCCCAGAAGATTACAGATGGAATAAACAGAATGGCAACTGCCAGCCACTTGTGTATCTCCGGATAAAGTTTTTTCAATGCAGAATAAAGGGCCCAACTTCCGGAAAAGCTGAGAACGGCAAATAAAAGGGCTATTCCAGTATAGTTTCCAAACGTAAACAACCCTAAGAAGCCTGCAACCCTGTCAATTTGAAATGATGAGTAGTCCATGTGGTGAGGAATTATTGATACTAATTTATAAATCCCCCCCCCAAACTCTCCATTCCAGAAAATAACCCGGAATGCATCTACCGGATTCTCCAGGAAAAATCCCCATATTCGTTTTGCACCATAATAGTAACCAAATGTATCCCCGCCTTCACCTACATAGTAAAACTGGTATAGCAAGCCAAGGCAGATTGCAGCGATCATTTTCAGGGTGAGTGCAGGGATAAAATATCTCTTTGTAACCCTATCCGTGAAGAGTGGCCGGAGAAACCAGGCAAGAGCCAGGATAAGGAGAAAGTAAATGGGTCCTATGATCAGGTCCAGTGAGGTCATTTTTCAGTTGGCAGTTGGCAGTTGGTAATGTGACAAACCCTAAATAGCATTGACTGTTTTGTAGTCCGAAATTGTGCGGGTTAATCCCTCATCTAATGTTATAGATGGCTTCCAGCCCAGGCTGTATATTTTTGAACTGTCCATCATCTTCCTGGGAGTACCATCGGGTTTGGAGGTGTCAAACTCCAACTTCCCTTCAAAGCCTACTTTATCTTTGATCAGCAATGCGAGGTTTTTGATGCTTATCTCTTTGCTTACCCCCACGTTGATATGGTCCGCCTCGTCGTAGTTGTTCATCAGAAACAAACATGCATCGGCAAGATCATCAGCATGGAGGAATTCGCGTAAAGGGGATCCGGTACCCCAGATGGTTACCGAGGGTTTATTTTCAACTTTGGCTTCATGGAACTTGCGGATCAAAGCCGGAAGAACGTGGCTGTTCTCAAGGTCGTAATTGTCATTCGGTCCATAGAGATTGGTTGGCATGACAGAAATAAAGTTGCAGCCATACTGCTCCCTGTATGCCTGGCACATTTTAATCCCTGATATTTTGGCAATTGCATAGGCATCATTGGTTTCTTCCAGCGGACCTGTTAGCAGATACTCCTCCTTCATGGGCTGCGGGCAATGTTTGGGATAAATGCACGAAGAACCAAGGAACAATAACTTCTTCACTCCGGATTTGTATGACTCATGGATTACATTGGTCTGTATCATGAGATTATCATACAAGAAATCTGCCTTGTAACGGCTGTTAGCCATGATACCGCCTACTTTTGCTGCTGCCAGGAATACGTATTCAGGCTTTTCGGATTCAAAGAAGGATTTTACAGCGTACTGCTCGCGAAGATCAAGCTGTGATGAAGTTCTGAAAACGAGGTTGGAGTAGCCTTCGGCTTCCAGTTTACGCCTGATAGCCGAGCCTACCATACCCCGGTGGCCACTTATATAGATTTTGGTGTTTTTATTCATATCTCACCATTATTCGGGAGGCTGTCTCAAAAGTATAAAATAACGTCATCCTGAATAATCAGGCCATGAAAAGTAGCGCACAAAGTGATATGACAAGCCAAAATCGGGTGGGAAATTTTGTTCCTTTTTAAATCAGGCACAGTGTCCCTCCTCCCACGTCATTACACGTATGCCCCGCCGAGGGGAATCGCGAAGCAATGCCGGGCGGTGCCCAACCTAACAAAGTGAAGGTGGGTAATCTCCAGAATCAAGGATGTGAGGTTGACGACAAAAATATCACGGTGCATCCGCACCTTCGCTTAATATCTATCAAATAACTATAAAGATGATCGGTGCTCTGCACCTCTTCAATAGATATATAGTCTTATGCAAAAATAGGGTACGGAGTACCCGAAATATTTATAGAAAAACAATGCAATAGATGAATTAAGGTGCAGAGCACCGTAATATTAATTCCCCTATTCTGTAAATTTAATGCCTTATTCATAGTAATTTTTAATCTCATGCCCTCCCTCCTTCAGGTATTGATCACGTTTACACAATTCAACATCTGAGTTAACCATTTCTTCAATCAACGATTCAAAATCATAGGTGATTTTCCATCCAAGCTTTTCTTTTGCTTTTCTTGGGTCGCCGATAAGCAGGTCCACTTCTGTAGGCCTGAAGTATCTTTCGTCAACCCTTACAACGATTGCACCGGGAGACAGCATGTACGCACCGGTACATTTCACCACGGTTCCTGTTTCTTTGTTCCCTTCTCCGCTAAACTCCAGTTCGATACCCAGCACCTCAAATGCGCTACGCACCATATCTCTTACACGAGTCGTTTTTCCTGTGGCTATCACAAAATCTTCAGGAACCTCCTGCTGTAACATCAGCCACATGGCTTTCACATAGTCTTTTGCATGCCCCCAGTCGCGTTGTGCATCAAGGTTGCCGATATATAAACAATCTGATAAACCAAGTGCAATACGTGCAACTCCGCGGGTTACTTTGCGTGTAACAAAGGTTTCGCCCCTGATCGGACTTTCATGGTTAAAAAGGATGCCATTCACCGCAAACATGTTATAGGCCTCCCGGTAGTTTACGGTTATCCAGTAGGAGTATAGCTTTGCCACCGCATAAGGAGAACGGGGATAAAAAGGAGTTTTTTCTGTTTGTGGTATTTCCTGAACCAGTCCATACAATTCCGATGAAGATGCCTGGTAAAACCGGATTTTTTCACTTAGTCCAAGCAACCGGATAGCCTCAAGCATCCGGAGCGTACCCAAACCATCCGCATCAGCCGTATATTCGGGCATTTCGAAACTTACCTGCACATGCGACATTGCCCCAAGGTTGTAAATCTCATCCGGCTGAACCTCCTGGATGATTCGCGTGATATTTGAAGTATCAGTTAAGTCTCCATAATGTAGCTGAAACTGATAGTTTTTTTCATGGGGGTCCTGATAAAGATGGTCCACCCGCTCGGTATTGAACAACGATGATCTACGCTTTATACCATGAACCTGATAACCTTTTCCCAGTAACAATTCTGCCATATAGGCGCCATCCTGACCTGTAATACCTGTAATGAGGGCTTTTTTCATAATTTCATTTTACGTAAGAAACCATTCCCTCGACTCCAGATAATTATTCGTCATTTCAATTGAGCTGGTTAATTCGGGTATAGGCCGTTTAGCCTTACGGTACAATTTATAAATGTTTTCTTCTTCATACTCGTGGGTAATCCTGTTTCTTAAATCCCTTATCGCTGCAATTTCATCGCTTTTGTAACGAGGTTCAGCTTCTCTGCCAGATTTGTTCTATCAATAAATGTTTCAGGAAACTCCCTGTTAATAAAAAAAATGAGCTTCAATACTTTATTCATGAAAATATCAGCAGTTCTCATAAGACGAGCGGTCAGGGCTTCAAAATAGATTTCTTCTACCTTACCGATACCTGGTCCAGGATCCAGATCACTTATGAGTTCATAAACTTCCATTAACGTATTTTGTGACTTATTCAAAAGAGCCAGGCTATTCTTTCAACTGTTACACCAGTTTTTGATCTTCTTCACTCACAGCCCAATCGCTGTTGACATGGCAATTGCTTTAAATGGCGGATCTTCCTTGAAGGTAAAGTTTACAATATCCTCTTTTTACTCGCCAAATTGTTTGTAAAACTCGAAATAAACATGTTGTTTATCACTCAAAGATATTTTTTTAGAAGTCAGTACTAAAATGTCAATATCTCCCCCTCTTGCATTATCATCAGCCCTTGAACCGAATAGATATACCTTAGCTTCAGGTGAAATACGTCCGAAAGCATTTTTAAAAAAATCAACTTGATCCTGCTTTAACCGCATTTTTAAATTCAATTCCGGCTAAATAACGTCAATTAAACATGCTTTCGCCTCCTGACTCCCATTTACGGGGTCCACGGTTTCCTTAAATAATCTTCAAATATAATCCGTGTATTAATACTTTTTATTGTATTTGGGTGACCATTTGATAAACAAATAACAGTAGCACGTCTCTTCCGGGTGCCCGCAGATAGCTTGTTTTACCATAGCAGATAAAAAATTACCTAACCAGTATATCAGGTTGTGGGTATATTCTGCCGTCAATTTCAACTTCAATTACCGGCCAGCCCGTTGATACGGTAATTACCTCGAAGCCGTTTTTATGAGCAATTATGGTATCCTCTACCTTTGTTCCCCGTATGGTAGGATTCCATGCAAATGGCTGATTTTCCTGAACCTCTTCATCAATACCAGGATAGATCACATATTCGCGGTCATTGTAACCTATGGCACCACCTTGATGATGAAGCTCCCATTCACCCTCAAAACCTACTTCAGCATACCAATCTTTGCATTTTTCCCAGATATCTGCCAATCGGGCGCCCGGCACAGTTGCATGTTCATACATGGCATTTATAAAAGCTGTTTTATCCAGTTTATCTCTGATCTCAGCAGGCGGATCGCCAAAATGAACAAATCGCGTAACTGCTACAGGCATACCCCATTTTTCTGCAACAACATTGATCATGGCATACTTGTTAAGCACCTGTCCAAAAGGCAATGCATGTCTGTATTTAAAAATCCGGTCATCCACACCCACCAGAAGCACGGTTGGCAAAATACCCCTTGAATTCAACGAGGCAGCGGTCAGCGCTTCAATTTCATATTCATCCATACCCGGCCTTACTGCCATGCATACTTCTGCCACAGCTTCTGTTACCTGTTTTCCAAGCCAGCGGTAACGACTTAATTCCGTTCCGGTAAATGAATACCTCAATCGTTGAAAATCATCCGGAAGGTCAGCCGTACCCGGAAATGGCACATCGCTGGCAACTTTACCGTAACCGGAGAGCAATGACGCCCTCCTGTCATTACCAGCCTGCCCCGCCGGCGGGGGTTTACTTTCGTACCACTTAAATTGTATGAGTTCAAATCCTAACGCGGTCATGGTTTCGTCCATTATCCGTGTTGCCTCAATGTTATCGCAGACAACATACCGCTTTCCGGATGAGGTAATTAAAACGGCAGCAACGCCCACATCCTTATTCAACACGATTTGTGTATTTAATTGTCCGGCAGTGATCCAGTTCACATTTCTTACCTTGGAAAGCAGAACGCCATCAAGTGCATGATTTTCAAGGTAAAAGCGTATTCTGTCAATCTTTATTTGTATCTCTCCGGCAGCCTCTTCCTCAGAAATAACCTGACGAGGGTTATTTTTCCATGCGGTTATATTTTTGATCTTTTCAGCTTGCACATTTTTTATTAATTCTTCATCTGTAATTTCAGTACATGCACACATCCAGATGATTACAGGAATGATCAGGAATATTTTTTTCATTTTATGAGCATTGATTTATTTACGATGTGTGATCAGCCACGATGACCCATTCACTATTAATTTTTTTCCACAACAGTGAAAAGTTTCCTTCAGCGTCACCAATATGTTGGTCGCGTGTCAGATGGTATCTGCCTACGACGAAATAAGCATTTTTCGAAATCTTATTGATATGCTGAATGTCAAATTTCAATTTCCCCATTGCAGACTCATCCGGGTAACTGTTATGATACCTCGCAAGGGTATTTTCATACCCATAGATTACCTGATCCTTGCTGATAAACATCAACGAATCAGATTGCCAATATCCCGTCATAAAACACTCCAGATCACCTGTATTCCAGCATTCTGTCTGAAATGCAAGCCGGTTCAGAATGCCCTCTTCAGCACTTTGATCAGGACCGCAGGCATATAAGCCCAACATACCGGCTATCAACATTAAGATATTGAATAAATAATTCTTAGTCATATCGTTCTTTTTCCGAAATATATTCATTTTTAACAAACAATTAAAAATGAATTTTCTTGCACATACATATTTATCAGGATCTGATCCGGAAATCCTTGTGGGTAATTTTATCGGCGACTTTGTTAAGGGCAAGCAGATTGAAAAATTTGAAGAAAATATACAGAATGGCATCAGATTACACCGTGAAATCGACTTATTTACAGATACACATAAAATTCATTTAAAAAGCCGATCCAGATTAAAAGCAACGTACAGGCACTATTCCGGCGTGATCGTAGATATGTATTATGACCATTTTCTTGCTGCAAACTGGTTAAATTACAGCACAATGGATTTACTTGTATATACGCTTGATGTTTATAAAATATTAAATAACCATCATCACATATTACCCGGCAGGGCTCAGGAAATGCTGAAGTATATGATACCTGCTAACTGGCTTTATTATTACTCCAAAATTGAAGGAATACACCGGGCACTGGAAGGAATGTCGCGCCGGACAAAATTTGAATCAGGAATGGAAAATGCCTCTGAAGATCTTAGAAAACATTACGAAGAATTTCAAAATGAGTTTGAGTTATTTTTCCCAGGGCTGATTAGCTTTACTCAAACGTTTGATTTTATAAAATATATGCATTAAATATGAATAACAGGATAAAACTGATATTCGCAGCCTTGCCCATTTTTCTGTCGTTTGTCAACTATGCACAGGTAATTGATTTATTCAACGGCACCGACCTTACAGGGTGGAAAATTTACGGTACAGAGAAGTGGTATGTAGAAAATGGCGAGCTGGTTTGTGAAAGCGGCCCGGATAAAGCCTACGGTTATCTGGCTACGGAAGAGCATTTCGAAAATTTTGAGTTGAGCCTGGAGTTTAAACAGGAAGCCGATGGTAACAGCGGAGTTTTTTTCCGGTCAATGCTCGAAGGCATCAAAATAAGCGGATGGCAGGTCGAAGTTGCACCTCCCGGTCACAATACAGGCGGTATTTACGAATCCTACGGCAGAGGATGGCTTATAAAACCAGATTCTGCAAAAGACAGTGTGCTAAAAGAAGGTGAATGGAATACGCTCAAAATCCGGGCTATCGGAAGCCATATACAAACCTGGCTAAATGGTGTACAAATGATATCACTCTACGACGAAAAACTGGCAGGGGTATCAGGATCAATTGCATTACAAATACACAGCGGCGGGGGTATAAAAGTTAGATGGCGAAACATTAAAATTATAAAGTTGTAAAAAACCGTTTTATTTAATTTCTATGATTGTTTCGAAGCCAAAACTCAATGCATTGTTTGCCATCGGCCTGTTTGTGCTGATCAGTTTTTCCCTGGGCTTTATCAATCTGAATATCATTATTCAGGGGGGAGCCAGATGGTATAATTTCCTGATTGTATTTACCATTCTGCCACTCGCTCTGATCATCTTAATACGGCAACTTGCAGGCTATAAAATCATCACAATTGATAAGGATACCATAAAAGTGGCACACCCATTTTTACTAAAAGGATTCGGATTTAAGGCTAAGGAAATAACCGGTTGGGAAGAAACGGTAATAAAAACAAAAAACGGTTTTTTTAGGGAATTATCGATTCATACCGAAACAAATAATCTGCTGAAACTGACCTTGCAGGAAAATTCAAACTATGAAAAAGTGAAGGATTTTCTTCAAAAAAATGCAGCCATGAAGAAAATGAAATAAACCACGGTAAAGGAACCTTGTGTATTGAATAATATATAGTCTGTCTATAAAGTCAGTAATTCAAAAAAAATGAATGAAACTCTGGTGCGGAAGTTACTTCCGTACCCCCATGTATAAACGTGCTGGCTTAATTCATCTTTAATCCTTTCTCAGAGCATAGCTAAATTATGTAACGTCATACTTGGGCCTGCCTCACCACTCACTGTCATCCTGGCGGAAGTCAGGATCTGTTGGTTACTCCTGTTCAAGCCATAGTCGATCCTACAGATCCAGGATCAGGTCCGGGATGACATTGAGGTGTGAACATACCGGCGCGGAAGAACCATTCTGTACCTTAATTATGTAACGTCATACTCGGGCCTGCTTCACCACCTACTGTCATCCTGACGGAAGTCAGGATCTGTTAGTTATTCCTGTTCAAGCCATAGTCAATCCTACAGATCCCGGATCAGGTCCGGGATGACATTGTGGCGTGAATATAGGGATTACCCGATTCTGCCTTCTCATTTGCTTTGGCAGACGTGCAAGTCGGGTAATGATGCGTTTTATAACTCTGCCGTTATTCCCTGGGTTAGTATCCAGTCGGCCAAGCCTGACCCGGTGATTTGATTAGATTAATCTAAATTTGCCAAATTCAACCACTATTTTTTAAATAATACTGTATTTTGGGGTGATTTAATGAAATTTCTTGTTGCCATACTACTTGTTTGTGTTGCTTTCTCCGGTTTTGCTCAGGAAAAAAGAGGTAAACCTATTTTGAAAGATTGGGAATCCACATATTACTATTCCTATTTCGGAAAGTACTATTACGGATATCATAATGGTATTGGTGCAGCTGATCTTGGAGTGGAAATTGGGCCTAAAGGCTGGGGGCTTGATCTGACAACATGGTTCCATAACCGGTATGGTGCCGGCATGGGATTCGCGTTTGGCAACACGAGCGAATTTGGCTTGTCGTTCATTTTCGCCTATGCGATAACCCCCAAATGGCAGGTGAATACGGCTCCGGTAGTACGATTTATCCCTACAACCGCCGAAAAAGAAAAATATATTGGAATAGGCGCCGATATTGATATTATCTATTATTACTGGAAGAATATTGGTCTTAAAGCAGGGTATAGCAGTACTACAAATTTTTCCCTGGGAGCCAATTTCAGGATCAGTAATTACATTTGGGAACGATGATCCTAATAATCAAAAGATACAAATATCATTTTGCTTTTCGGATGGTGTGATGATGCAATTAACTCCGATACCGCCACTAAGAATTTGGAGTACATATTCACGATCGACTTCTTATCAGCAATTAGTGAATATGGGATGTCAAAAATTCCAAACAAAGAATAACCACAAATTCACAAATAAATTTATATTCGTAGTTAAAAACGAACGCAATGGTACTGAACGATAAAATAGCATATATTACCGGTGGCAGCAAAGGCATTGGCTTCGGAATTGCCGAATCTCTCATAAAACAAGGAATGAAGGTGGCAATTACCGGCCGAAATGGTGAAGCAGTTACAAAAGCTGTTTCCCAACTAAATGCACAAGGACAAAGTGTAGCAATAGGAATCGTTTCCGATGTGCGGAATGCAGAAGATGAAAAAAGTACCGTTGAAGAAGTGATTAATAAATGGGGCAAACTGGATGTTTTGATTGCCAATGCGGGCTTGGGTCGTTTTGGCTCCATTGAAGACCTCACATTGAAACAATGGAATGAAGCCATTGATACAAACCTTACGGGAGTATTTAACAGTGTGAAGGCTGCAATTCCCGCTTTGAAAGAATCCAAAGGATACATCATAACGATTGGGAGTCTTGCAGGAATTAATTTTTTTGCAGGCGGAGCAGCGTATAACGCTTCAAAATTTGGATTGGTAGGCTTTTCCCAGGCAATAATGCTTGATTTAAGACAGGTAGGGATAAAAGTTACGACAATCATGCCCGGATCGGTTACAAGTAATTTTAATGAGCATGTACCCAATGATGAAGATTCCTGGAAGATTCAGCCGGAGGATATCGGACAAATGGTGGTTGATCTGCTGAAGATGAATCCCCGGACATTGCCCAGCAAGATTGAGGTGCGCCCATCGAAGCCACCTGTAAAGTAAGCAAAGCGATAATTTAGCTACGTTTTAGATGGCCGGAATCGAAAAAAAATTGAATGATGAATAGTAATTTGAGATTTCTGATTTCAGATATTCTGGTATGGCCTTTGGATAAACCGACTTATGAAGGACGAATGTGCAAAACGCAGAAACAAGCTAAAAGTTGTAGAAACCAAGTATCTGAAGAATAATAAGAGGCGAGCGTGATTAACCACAGCCAATAGCCTCCATAATGAAATACCTCAGATGACAATGAGGGAGTATAAAAT
>JADFHN010000024.1 GCA_022567155.1 Bacteroidota bacterium | reverse complement strand
GATTACCCGACATCGCTATCGCGATTCGGGTAATGACGATTGGTGGTATAGTTTAGTTTATAAGGAGATTGCCTGCTATCACTTCTGTAAAGATTTCTCACCCGAGGCATCGGGATCGAAATGACAGGAAAAGGTTGTAGGCATGGGGTTGGAGGAGAATTAGAGTTAGTTGCCAATCAGCATTTTGTCATAAGTAAGCCGGAGATTGTGGATGGAGTAGGTATATGAAGCATGCAATATTTACCTGATCAGGTTTCCGTCTTTTACCCATACCTGATCCCCAACCGTCACCGTGGCATCAGTAAAAAAATTCCAACGAACATAATCACCGTCCACTTCACCTCCCAGTTCCAGGTTATTTCCCAACGAAAGACGTACTACCCCAGCGCCATAACCATAGTAAGGTATCCATCTGGTTCCTTTATCCGGTATCATAAGCATAGGATTCATGCCCAGGGCAAATTCACGGAAAGAACTGCCTGCTTCACCTGCATCTGCCATTTCAGCTTCTACCGCCTCCATCCCGCTTGCTGCTTCCACTTCCACAACCTTGCCATTTTCAAATGTCATGATCAAACCCGTGACCATCCTGCCTGCCCACATGGCATCAGGAAAGGCCACCGTGCCATTAACCGTTTGCTCAACCGGCGCTACACGTACTGCCCCGGCAGGCAGTTCCACTTCACGGTCTATCAGGTTGCGGGCCTGTGTCGCCTGTTCAGCCGAAGCATCACCATCCTGCCTGGTTACCGGCCGTTTGCCGATTGAGAAGCTTATATCCGTTCCGGCAGGTGTGGTAACCCTTATAATATTATTGCGCATGGCTTCTTCAAATTCTTTCTGATGAGTTGCCAGTGCGCCATAATCTGTTTCTAAAAGTGCCTTCTGGTAAAAGAGATCTTTCTCATTGTCCATATCAAGAAGTTGTCCGTTGAGGTCATAGGCGCCCGTCCAATGGAAATGGATGGTACGTCCTTTGCCTCGTTCTAATTGTTCCTGCAAGACTCCGTATGGCAAATCAGCTGGTGTTGTGCCAGGAAGCATTATTCCTATATCTACAATTTCAAACAATATTTGGAGCTCTTTTTTATTTTTTCCTGAAGTATCCTTCGTAAACGATGTTTGCCATGACTCCTGCAACGTATCATTCACACTGATTGTACCAAGATAATTTGCTCCGCTTCGACTTATTGCTTCACCTAGCAACGTTATCAGAGGATCAAATCGCCCTGGCGAGGCGACCAGTAATACATTTTCGCCGCTTTTGAGTGCCGTTCTTTCAATTAGCTTATTCGCGATTAAATCATAGTTCAGGTGACCTGTATCATCAATTCCTTCATTTCCGGTGTTGGACCGGCGTGATTGACAAGCATCCAGCAATATAATTAGTACCGCTAAAGTCAACATCCTCACTTGGCTGATCATTTTGTTGTTTTTAAAAAAAAATTACGTGTTTTTAAAATTAACAAACCACAATTATATTGATCCTATATTTAACTCATATGATTAATTCAGCAAAACGAATAGGCTACTCTTTAGTATTAAATTAATGAAAAGATTATTAATACTCAGATTAAATTAAATGTATAATACTAAAAATAAGCTACTTATAAGGAACTGTTTTAAGTATATGTTTAATTACCTCAAGTCGTGCTTTAGTTTTTCTGTTGCCTTTAATTACTATCCATGGATTTTCTTTATTGTGGGTATCACTGAACATTAGTTCCTTGTATTTGGTGTAAACATCCCATAGTTCCAGTGCACGTTCATCCACAGGGCTCATTTTCCATCTTTTAAGCGGGTTGTTTTTAATATCATTAAATCTTCGCTCCTGTTCATCTCTGGATATTGAGAAATAAAATTTGATCAGTATGATTTTATCATTAGTAATCATAGTTTCGAAATGATTTACCTCGCTCATAAAGCGCATATACTCTTCATCCGTGCAAAATCCATTCACAGGTTCAACCACAGACCGGTTATACCAGCTTCTGTCAAAAAACACGATTTTGCCAGGATTAGGCAGTTTACTGATATATCGCTGAAAATACCACTGGCCTCTTTCCTGTTCGGTGGGCTTGGGCAGTGCGATTACGCGGTAATTACGCGGATTAAGGTGGTGGGTAATCCTTCTGATGGCGCCTCCTTTGCCGGCAGCATCACGCCCCTCAAACAAAATACATACACGTTGATTGTTTTCGATAACCCACTTCTGCATCTTGATCAGTTCCACCTGAAGCAATTCAAGTTCTCTTTCATACTTTACATACCGAAGCACATTTGAGGTTTGTATTGTGCCTGACGCCTGAAGCATGATTTTAGTTGCCTTATTGGAATTCAGCAATCTGAGATCCGCCTCAGAAAAGTTGACTGTTTCCATATTCATTTGTTTAGACTTGTCCGGCATGGTTAATCATTATTATACATTGACTTGTGAAAACGCATAATCACATTGGGGTCGGGAAGCACCCTGGTCGCTGCTTCTGACTTTCCGGTATATTCAAATTTTGACAGCAGAAATCGGATAGACTCGAGCCTGGCTTCCTTTTTAATGTTGGTTTTTACAATTGTCCACGGGTTGAAGAAGGTATGTGTTCGACTGAACATTTGTTCTTTAAAATACGTGTATTTATCCCACATATCCTGCCCTTTCTGGTCCACATGGCTTAACTTCCATTGTTTGAGAGGGTTCTGCCTCCTGGCTGCAAATCTTCGTGCCTGCTCTTTTTTATCAATTGAAAACCAGAATTTAATAATATGCACTCCGTCTTCGAAAAGCATGTCTTCAAATTCGGATACCTGCCTCATAAATCGCTGATACTGCTCATCATCACAAAAACCCATAACCGGTTCTACTACTGCCCTGTTGTACCAACTACGATCAAAAAATACAATTTCTCCTATATCTGGTAATTCTTTGATGTACCTACGGAAGTACCACTGTCCTTTTTCGAGCTCTGTAGGTTTGGCTAGCGCCACCAGTCGCATGGATCGAGGATTGAGATGTTCAACAAACCGTTTAATGGTACCGCCCTTACCAGCAGCGTCACGGCCTTCCAACAATACGGCAACTCGCTTTTCGTTTTTCACGATCCAGAACTGCAATTTGATAAGTTCCGCCTGTAGTTTGCGGAGTTGAACTTCGTAATTGATATTGTACTCCACTTTTGAAATATCCCTTCCATATTTGGTAAGGATTTTTCTCAGATCTTCGCTGTTTTTTATTTTACTAAAATCAGAATTATTCAATAGCAAGTTTTCTGCAACCTGATCGTGTACAGCTTTATCGGTCAGAATAAATTCACTCATAAACAAATATTACTCAATTTTAACTTACCAAATTAAACTTTATCCTGAACATTTACATGTTTTAATATCCAACTTAATTATTGCGGGTTATTCTTGCAATGCGTAAGAGTAGCAATTAGGTAACATGCCTTTCTGAAAAATACGTAATGCAATAAACTGCTATACGCATACCTCCACAACGCAAAGGACGCTGAACAAGGTATAGTGGAATCTTACCTGGAATAGTGGATAATAAAAGAATTCAAATTTTTACATGAATATTATTCTCTGTTTACTTCAAAAAATACACTATCTAAAGCGAACGCAGTAAAAATCCCAATTGCATTTACAATATTGGAAGGCGGCTCATTAAGATCCCTGGAATCCTGTTCAAGGTTTTTGAAAAGGTCTTCGTATTCCTTGTTTACCCGGTACACTTTTGCCACGTGCCTGCCATACGTTTCAAGTGCTATCCCTATGATTTCAAATGAAGAATCCTGTGAAGGTTCAGAAATAAACCGGAAGCTCGCCAACAATGTTTTGGCTTCCTCCGGAACCTGTTCAGGCAATATCGGATCAAGGGTTGTTTCCCTTTTTTCAATTACAACAAAGTAACTTTCTTCAAGTGGATTATCCCACTTTAAGGTAATTCGTTCGTTAAAAAATAATGAAATGATTTGATCTCGCAAACCAAGGCTGAGTGTCAGGTGCGGAATTACCATTAAATTTTCAGACAACTCCACTCCTGTTGGTTTATCGGGCACTATGGTTTCCGAAGTTGCCACACGATTTCCCACCTTTACTTCCAGCCGGAACACATCTCCCGTACTTATATCTATATCATTACCCGGATAAATATACTTTCCTGTGGCAGGGTCAAACGTAAGGACATATTGCTGATCCTGCTCCGATAAAAATACCGTGGCATCAGGTATAATCCTTTCTGTGGTATCTTCCTCTTCAGGGATTAACGGCTTTATCTCTTTAATTTTTACATTCCGGACAGGCTCCCCGGTAAATAAAAATGCTTCAACAACAAAATTATCAGATATGGGTTTTTGATTGTCATCCAGACAACCGGTAAGTATAAGCCCAGCAATAATGGCTCTTGCCAGCAGATGTTTATTGCGTGATATGTTCGGATTTATCTTCACTAAAAAGTTACTTGAAATGATACATTAGGGGTTAACCCGAGGTATGTCACTTCGGTAATAAGCACGGGATCCTGACTGAAATCATACGCATAATACCAGATGTTCTTGTGGTTCAGAAAATTGAATATTGAAACCCCAATATCACCGATGGCTTTTCCTAATTCGACTTTAAGATGCGCCGATAAATCCAGCCTCTGATAGGAAGGGAGTCTAGAACCATTTTTAGCCCCTATTCCGATATAGTTGAACTTCCTGCCATCCAGCAATTCGATCGAATACTGTCCTTCCGGTTCTGAATATGGTTTGCCCGAACCGTAAATAAATGTAGCAGCAAAAGTCCATTCATTCAATTCAAAACTGTTTATCCATTTAAATTCATGTTTCTGATCATGCAGAGCAGGAAATTCTTTGCCATAATTGAATGCTTCGAATGTATGCATTATGCTGCCCAATGTATAGGAAAGCCAACCGGTGTACATACCCTGTTTTTTCTGTACCAGAAATTCTATGCCGCGTGCAATGCCGCTGCCGGTAAAAAACAATTCATCGGCATTGATCTCAATACCCCTTCTAAATCGCAGGGAAAATTCAGACAGGCCCTGCATATCTTTGTAATACGCTTCCACATCAAAAAGCCACTGCCCGTGTTCATAGCTTATTCCGGCAATATAATGCGAAGCGTTACTCACATCTATCTGATCGCCGTCGGCAAGAAGCCAGAAGTCCCTGGACCCTTCGCTAATATTCTCATTTATGATCCGGTTTACAAACTGATAATGCCTGCCATAAGCGGCTTTCAGTTTTAAAGAATCTGTCAGGTTATAGATTACGGAAATTCTTGGTGCCACAAGTAGTCTATCGCTGTATTTATAGTCAGATAACCGGATGCCCCCACTAACTTTAAACCGGCTTTGTGTCCAGTTTTCGAGTACATAAAACGAGTTATAGCTGGCTTTCTGGCTACGCGCAAGAATGGTTACGGAATCATCGCGGGTATTTATATAATCAATTTCCGTTTGGTTCAGTGAAAGACCGAAATCCAGCTTATGCCCAGGCAGGAACTGCCATTCAGCATCGGCCCTGAATGTCAAATCTTTTACGCTGTTGTCTTCGAATGTGTGCCGGCTACCCGAGAAAATCACCGAATCTTTATCCGTAATGGAAACCTTAAGAAAACCGTCGCGTTCGTATTTACTGAAATATTCCGAACGAGCTACAAGCATGGAAGTAAACAATCGGGGACGCCATTGCCTCGACCATCTTGCCGACACCCCATTGTTGCCCCAATCTGCCTTTTCTGCAATATTCGCATATATCAGGATATTGCCAGGCAGGTTCCGGTCAAGGTCTCTTGATTTATCAAGAAAATCTTTGCCGTTGTATATACTAAAGGTAATCAGGTCTTTTTCACCCGGCCGGTATGATAGTTTGCTATTCAAGTCGTAATAATAAAATACGGGCTCAACCTCAGTAATATTCGTTTCGTCATCCACACCGGGAATGTCAGAGTCGCCTGCAAAATTATCGGTAATTTTATTGTACAGACCGCTTTGCAAAATATCGGTAAACGAGCGCCTGCCTGCAAACAGGAAAGAAAATTTATTAAACAACGGAATTTCGAGATACCCTCCTGCGCTGATCAGATTCAGGTTTATACTTCCCGTTGCATTTTCAAAACTGCCGGTCTTGCCAGTCATGTCCACCACACCGGAAAGCCTTCCTCCGTATCTTGCCGGAAAAGCACCTTTGTATAACTGTACATCTTTGATTGCATTGGGATTAAAAGCGCTAAAAAATCCGTAAAAATGATCTACTTTATACACAGTCATGCCGTCCAGCAGTACGAGGTTCTGATCCGGAGTACCACCCCGTATAAACAATCCGGATGAACTTTCGTTGGTTCCGCTTACCCCCGGCAGTAACTGTAGCGATCGAAAAATATCTGCTTCGCCAATGGCAGGAAGCATTGACAACTGCCGTGGCGATACGGTTACCACACTTACACCCGAAGTGGTGTTAATATACTTATAGGATTCAGCCTTTACTACTACTTCTTCCAGGGTGGATGCCAACAAATTTAGCTTGATATGTATTAGGGAGTGGCTTTGTATATCGTCAGGAGTTACTTCGTAAATAAGTGTTTCATACCCGAGATAGCTAATAACCAGCTTCAAAAGTGTATCAGGCACATCGAGGAGTGTAAAAAAACCGTCTACATTGGTGATGGTACCTGACGTTGTACCCTCCAGAATAATCGTGGCAAATGAGAGAGGTTCGCCGGTATCCTGCTCCAGCACTTTCCCTGAAATGATATGCTGGCCCGAAGCAATACGACACATAAGGATAAGCAATGAAAACCATATCCCGGACTTTACAACCCATTTCATGTGGTAAATGTATTAAATATATAAATTGTACTTTTATAATACTGCCCTAAGATATGAGTATTCCAGCCGTGGACTGGCACGATAACCAGACTTGTGCTTGATTTATCTTATCTAAAGATATTAATACTAGTCTGGCATAGGTTATACCCGGCTCAGATTTGTTCCAATGAAGGTGATTAACTTTCATGACTTGATTTTTTCTCTGTTATTTATACCTTTTCCCATGTTTTATGACCATATCCACATCCTGAAGCAGGCTGATGTATCGCAGCACATCTCCTTTTACTGCAATGATGTCGGCATATTTACCTTCACTGATGGTGCCCACTTCATCACTTACCCCCATAGCCACCGAGGGCCAGTAGGTTGCCGCTTTGATCGTGTACATGGGGTCAAATCCAAATTCGTTTACCCATACGTCCAACTCGTGCCAGGTGGACTGGCTGTGGAATTTCATAGGAATCCCACTGTCCGTACCTATCAACAGCACAACACCTGCATCTTTCAACTGATTTACCTTTCGCTCGAGTGTAGGCCGGCGTGACGGTGTTATCTGAAAGTAGGGCAACCGTCCCGGGTACTTAATGGAGTTTTTAATGTCTGTAATGACCGTATCAGGCAGGTCAAGGTGCCAGGAATCATTGTCCAGTTGCTCCGGATTGTCGCGTACATATTCATAATTATACAGTCCTTCCACAGTTGGCGTCCAGAAAAGCGGACCAATATTCATCTGTGCTGTCCGTTCTTTGATCATGTTCATCACATCCTCGGGATATTCCGGTGCGGTTGAGAGGCCGGTGTGTTCGAAGCAATCCACCCCGGCTTTTAGTCCACGGCGTATTTCTTCAGGCCGGTGGCTGTGCGCAACTACGGTCAATCCATGCTTATGCGCTTCATCCACAACGGCCATCACTTCCGCCATCGTCATCTGATCCTGGTCTATCAGCTTGATGCAGTCCACTCCTGCATCGGCCAGCTTTTTTATCTTCTCCCTGGCATCTTTTTCACCTGACACACCCCAGCGAAACTGTTCTGTACCTGAATACGGCTGATGCTGTATGAATGGTCCTGACATGTACATGGTAGGTCCCGGAATATCACCCCGGTTTATGGCATCGCGTACGGCAATACTTTCTTTCAGCGGTGCGCCAAGGTCACGTGCGCTGGTAATTCCTGCCATCAGCAACTGATGCGCAGAAGCCGGCATGATCACTTTTTCAAACAAAGGCGGGTATGTTTTGTCCCAGTACGTATAGTCGCTGTGGCCCGTTATCATTAAATGGACATGCATATCCCAAAGACCCGGCAGTACGCTCATACCTTCGGTAGATATGATCTCTGCCCCTACAGGAATTTCCAACTGTCCAATCCTTCCTACCGCTTTAATTTTCTCTCCTTCAATGATGATTACACTGTTTTTGACCGGCTTGCCGCCAAAGCCGTCGATCAGGGTGCCGCCTACCAACGCTTTAATGTTTTGCGCATATATGACCTGGCAACAAATGAGTAGAGGTATAACAAGAAGTCTTTTCATAGCTTTTTGGTTTGCGCACAAATTACTAAATCCCGGCTATGGGAAAAATTATTACTAAAAAGAAATGAATTATCTATCCGGCATTTGCCAATACAATATACCCTTTGGAAAGTTTTTTTTAGTGGCCGGCAATCCTGGTCTTTAAAAATTCAATGGAAATCATTACAAGATAATAAAATATGGCAACACAAGAAAACTACTTATAGAAAATAATTACAATAGGTTCATTGTTTATTAATTATTAACTTTTAAAATCACCCATTTAGTCGTTTAATATTTGGAAACAGTCTATAATTAATGACATCTTCTAAATAATTATTATTAAACTTATTAAAAAAATAGATTTACAACGATGGATAGATAAGCTCTTTGAAGAATACTATGACCCTCCCTCAAATAAAATACAGGGTGTTCTCTTTTGAATTCGAAACAGTTTATCCTTTATACACAGCTAAATCAATATATTTACCTTTAATTAAAACGTTTTGGTCAGTCAGCATTGATTTTGAAATGACAATTCTCAATTTTAACAATATGATAGTATGAAACACTTTAAAAAAATAATTATAATACATCTCATATTATGTACTGCTTTCGAATTAAATGCCCAAAAAGATTGTGAAGTTAAAAAATTAGGAATTGAAAAAACCTATACGGGTGATTGTAAAAAAGGGCTTGCTCACGGCGAAGGAAAAGCTTCAGGGAATGACACATACCAGGGGACCTTCAAGAAAGGGTTTCCAGATGGTTACGGTGAATATGTTTGGGCCAATGGTAGCATTTATAAAGGAGAATGGAACAAAGGCCAGAAGGAAGGAAAGGGTGAATTAAAAATAATAATAGAAGGCATGGACAGCGTTGTAACAGGGTATTGGTCAAAAGATAAATATATTGGCCTATACAAGTATCCATATGAATTACTTTCAAAAACTCCGGATATTGTTACTGTATATTTTTCGAACAAAAGTGTGGAGAAGAATGAACTCATACTTATGATCACCAAAGGCCAAAATCCAACTAATGTAATCGGACTTTCTGTTACAGGACTATACGGCTCGGGTATCCCGGTAAATCGGGCTGTTGTTTACCGCGATATAGACTATCCATGGCAAGGAAGCATAAGATTTAGCTACGATGATAGAGGAATAAAATCTGAAGAGCTGGTAGTCAAAATCAATTCTCCAGGTATTTGGGAGATCCGTATTGACCTTAGATTTACCCGATAAGAGTATTCTAAAAAATACATCGTTGTTCAGAATGAACTTTTTCATATTCAGGTATCAAATAAAGCCGCATGCATTTGTGAATTTTTCTGGATATCGTTTAGCAAAAGTGATGGAAATAATCTTATATCCGAGTGAAAGTATCATGTTTGCATTCATAATCTTCTTGATAATAAGCACTTTACAAGCGTATTCTCAAAACGGGGTGACACTTAGATTATATGTGAAAGAAGCATTAAAAGGGGAGACCATGATCAGCGTAACAATCTATATAGCTGAACTGGAAACCGGTGTAGTTACCAATACGTACGGATTTTATTCGATCACCCTGCCTGCCGGAAAATATAAAGTGGAATACCGTTGCATTAGATACAAGGCCATTATAAGGGATTTCGACTTAACAGATAATCATCGTGTTGATATTGAATTTGTAGAAGAAGCAAGGCAAATGGAAGAAGTGGTCATCAGGGCCGACCGCATAAATCAGAATGTTTCAAGTATTGAAATGAGTATCAATCTATTGGATATGAAGGAATCCAGCGAAATCGGGAACTACAGATGGATTACTATTATGAACTGGGTTAAAGTTTAGGACCGTATTCATAAACTTTAACCCAGGCAGATATGAGGTATAAAATACGCTTGTCACAGGCATCTGTTTAAGCAGTTTCTATTTCAGATATGCTGTGGTAAAATAGCGGCTTAGAAAATTCTCCGCATTTTTATGAGCTATATGTTCCACAATTTCCAGGGGCGAATACCCAAAGTAATAATCCGGAATTTCGGATGCGCGTAGAACCGACTCCACATCATTTCTGTAAACAATCAGGTCAAAACCAGGATTCATAAGATAATTCTGAATATCAGTCATCATATCCTGAAATGCGGACGATGTTTTATATATGTCAAACGGATCCATGATGCCATCGTAATCGCTACCAATGCAGATATGCTCCCAGGCTTTCCTGCTATTTATCGTTACGGCTACTTGAAACAGGTTACCCAGAATAAGCTTCAAATATGCATTCTTAAGCTGTTCCTGATATATGTGCGTATCTTTACCACCTTTCCGGATGCGTTTTTTCAGTTTGCAAAACAGTTTTTTAGCCTTTTTGCCGGGCATACGGCCTTCATGTATGACTACTCCGATCAACCCGTCAGATTCATGAATGGTTTTAATATCGTCGTTGGTAAGGTTTATAGACCACCGGCTGAACCAGGCATCACTTTCAAGCATATGTGTATCTTCCCGGTTAAGGTCGTTATGCTCAAATCCGTTCATGGCTGCATGGCTGGCTATTATGGGTACCGGATCATGCTCTTCCTCTCTTTTATTTTTTATAAAATCATAATATTGCAGCCTGGCTGCTGTACTTAAATGTTTTACATCGATCAGTATCCGTTGACCGTTTTCTTTGCTCAGCAGTTTATCTATTGCCAGCCAGCCTGCTTCGGTAATGCCCTCATCAAGCGCGGGCACCTGATCAAGCAGGTCTTCCACATACCTGCCATACGTTTTGGCATGTCCGGCCAGGAAATTGTTATACATGTGCGACAATGTTACAAAAAACGGTGTATGACCTGAGTCAAATACATTTTCTTTGCCGTTTCCTTTCAGTCTGCCAATATTGGTTTTTAAGTCATTCTTCAGTTTCGATTTAAACGTATCGGGCAACTGTTCGTATTCCATACTGAAATAATCACCACTACTCACATGGGTGAGTGCATGGCCGCCTTCAATGGTCAGAATTACCGGGATCACCTTCCCCTTCGCTATCACACTTTTATACGCGTCATAATTGTTCACGATTTCATAGGAAAATCCCCATGGGCCATGGAGATGCTGGTTGTCTTTCAAAAATTTATATTCATTAAATGATTCCTTCGTATAATAATCGATCCCTTCATTATTATTGATCCTCCTGAATATCCCTTCAATCTTTTTTAGTGGCGATCCGGTAAGGCTGGCACCCAGATACTGCAGTTTTTGTTCCGACAGCAGACGTTTTAATAACCATTTTACTATTCTGTGTTCCTTCCTGGTATTTCGTGCAAACCAACCTCTCTCAACTGGATGGATAACAATAAAGGCAGAGATGATATTTCCCTTGATAAATTCGTTCAAATGCGCCTGTGAATCTCTTGCGGTTTCCTGTATCTGACTTCGGATCAGTCCGGGAATGGAATCAAAATATTGCCGGATGGCTTTTAAACCCGTCCAGATATTGCCATCGTCTCTGTAGCCGCTGTTATTATAAGGTTTCATGGAAGGGTGGCAATGGATATCGATGATTTTCATAAATAAAGCGGTTGCAGGTTCAGGGTGGACTTTTGTTTATCGGTTTGCAGCTATTCCCAGTTGGCAATTTACCACAGAACGGTTATTGATTCGAATTTGTTTAATTTACTCAATTTTAATTCTTTATAGCACTTCGTTTTCCATAGGATATGGGTGCTGTTTACTTCGGGTCTTATTCATTTGCTTTCCTGGAATATCGAACACCGATCTATGATTATTGATCTATTTTTAAATCAAGGTTCTTTTGTACAGTAGTAATACTCTTTTCAAAAATGAAATCAATTCATTATTTTCTTTTTTTGTTTGATAATTTTAGCTTCACTTTTAAACAATTTACATAGATCAATTATCTTAAGACACACATATGTTTCCCGAAATTCTTTTAAAATGTCTTTCATTTTGTAACTGAGGTTTTTCTCGATTCTTCAAAATCTACCTGATTGTAGCCCGCATCAGTTTACTTTCAAATACCACTCCGGTAAACAGTTCATCTTTATATTTCAGCGCCACACTCGATCCGGACAATTGATTGCCGTCATCCATATATATTTCTTCAATCTGGTATTCACCGGGAGATACAGGGCTTAATTTCAACACTTGTGAGGCAGACTTATTATCAGGGTCGGCTGCGTGTGCCACAAAAGCCAGGAGCCTGGGATGGCCGGCAATCCACAAGTTTCCTTCAATGTCAACCGTAATGTTATCCACACCCGTATGCAGTTCTGTGGTGCTGATCAGATTGATTTTACCTGTTTCCTTGTTTCGGTTAAATGTTAATAATTCCCTGCCTGTCGTGTGTGTCAGATACAGTACACTTCCATCGGCAGAAATATTCACCCCATTGGCATATTTTAGCCCGGTATAAACTTTTGTAAAGGAATGGTCCTCGCAATACAACAGATATGAGAGAGGAATCAATAAATAGTCTTCCAGCGTACGAAAAAAACCATCATGTATCCCGTGGTCGTTTGTAACATAAAATTTATCAGGAGCAACAGCCACTATATCGTTCGGACAGCACATCAACTCATCTTTTATGCTTCTGAGATGGATCAGCGAATCATTACGGAATTCAAACACCTCCACAAAACTGCCCTGGTTATTGTGGTTTACAACAAACAGCCAAGCGGCAGTGTCATTTTTAAGATAAGAAATCCCGTGGGGATGAAAACTGCCCGAATAGGTGGTTGGCAATTTTTTCGGAACGACGCCTGAATCCAGCTGCAATACATAAATACCGTCCTGGCTGGCTACTCCTTTTTGCAATGCCCACCGGTCTGATGAAGCTATAAACAGCAAGCCGCTTTCCGCATCCAGATCAAGGTCTTCCGGGCCAGGCATGTTTTCATATATTTCAACTACGGTTCCGTTAAAATGATTGGTGATCCTTTTAAACACCCCTGCATTATTCAGTGTGTTCAGAACAAGGTATATCACCAAAGCGGCAATCACTATAGCAACCCTTTTCATGTTTTAAGTTTTGTGCAATATATAGGATAATTCCATGTATTTTGTTATAAAATTGGCTGGTGCGTGATTTGATATATTTACGCTACATTTGCAACCGATTTCAACCGGATAAATTTGAAATTGATACTAATAAGGCTTTTTGTTGAACGTTTCAATATCAACAAAAATAGCAGAACACCCTCGGAGATAATTAAAATAAAATAGCAGTATTTTAACCAAATGATAGTAATTACTGGTGTCCGGTTAAATCCCCTCCCTGGAGGGGTAGGGGTGGGTAAAAAATCGATTATCAATGATAAATGTCTCATTTTTATCAATAAATAAAATAAGAGGTTGTTTTCGAAGAATCATAAAAACCATCTTTGTTTGACTGTAAGCACCCTTTTTTTAGTAATTCTTATTTTTCCCGGAAACCAGTAGTAATTATAATTGTAAGACTAACAACATATACATGAAAATAGCAGAGATCCATACAAATAAAGGCATAATGAAAATAAATTTTTTCGAAAAAGATGCACCCAATACTGTTAAAAACTTTGTTGACCTGGCAGAAAAAGGATATTACGACGGACTTACCTTTCACCGCATAATTCCTGATTTTGTTATACAAGGCGGCTGTCCTGAAGGCACCGGAGCCGGCGGCCCTGGCTATACCATTGATTGCGAACTGGACGGTGACAATCAGTACCACGACCGGGGTGTACTCTCTATGGCACACGCGGGACGTAATACCGGTGGTTCGCAGTTTTTTATATGCCACAGCAGAACCAATACGGCACACCTGGATCAAAAACATACGGTTTTCGGGAAGGTATATGAAGGCCTGGACATTATCGACAAGATAGAACAGGGGGATGTGATGAACAAGGTGGTGATTGTAGGTGAGGAGTCGATGCGGGATGCTTGATTATAAATACCAATTTGGCGCAAGGCCATGCCGTTTGAAATAACGGCGTCCTGAATTGTGCCATCGCATACAAAAACAGCACACAGATAGAATGACTATCTCCGCCATTTATGGCGGAGTTGATCAACCCTTACAATCCCCGGGCTTTAGCCCATAAACATGTAAAACCATACGTCTTAAGCATATGGGGGCTAAAGCCCCTGTCAACGCTACATGTCAATTTCCACGCCATAAATGGCGTGGTTAGTCGCTCTCACAGGTCACAGGGGTTGCCTTCAACCGGCACGTCCCCTTCGGAGCGCCATAGGCATCCTTCGGGGCAAATGCGCGCCAATGTGTTAAGACTAACGCGGAAGTTACTTCCGTGCAACCTACTATTGACTGGAATACCGATTCGTTTCAAAGACCAGATTTCATTAGATTAGATTCTTCAATCGTCCCGCTTCGCGGTTCTCAATCAGAATGACGATTTCCCCCTTGCAAGGTTGCCCGATAGAAAAGCATGAAGACACTTAGTCATTGCATGACTACGGCACAGTAGTCAACCATGTGTTTGTTTAACATCCTGATCTATATTATTTCAGTCATACGTACAGGCCTGTTTTCTTTCACTGAGGCAGTGGCTGCCTGCGCAATGGCAATGGCCATCAGGCAGTCATGGCCTGTTACAGTTGCTTCCTCCCCTTTTTGCAGTAACCTGATAAATACTTCAATTTCATTCAGATAAGATGTAGCATATCTATCCATAAAAAAGTCTAAAGGAAGCGCACCATGTATTCCGTTCACATCAGTTAAACAATGCGTATCGTGCAGCATATTACCTGCCTGCACCATACCTTTCGATCCAAATACCTCCAGTCGCTGGTCATACCCATATACGGCCCTCCGGCTGTTATCAATCACCGCCAGGGTGTCATCTTCAAACGTCAGCGTGGTGATCGCCGTATCGATATCACCCAATTCCCCGATAGCTTTATCTACCATTACTTTGCCAACAGCATAAACTTCTTTCACTTCTGTACCTGAAATATACCTGGCCATGTCAAAATCGTGGATGGTCATATCGGCAAACAAACCGCCCGAACTTGCAAGAAATTCAACAGATGGCGGTGCGGGATCACGGCTGGTTATTTTGATGATTTCCGTTTTCCCGATGCTTCCGGAATCAACCATGGTTTTAATTTTCTGAAATTCCGGGTCGAACCGTCTGTTGAATCCGGTCATTAATTTAACGCCTGCTTGTTCTGCCTTAACGTGTGCATTCCGGGTTTTTGAAAGCGATAAATCGAATGGTTTTTCACAAAAAATGTCCCTGCCCGCGCTGGCTGCCATTTCGATGTACATGGCATGGGTATCCGTCGGAGAAGAAATCACTACTGCATCGATCTCCTGCGATTCGACCATTTCCTCGAAACTGTCCGGCACGGTGTTGATATGGAATTCAACGGCTATCTTTTCAGCGTGTTGTTTAACCTTATCCACAACGGCTGTAACCTCAGCTTCAGGAAAATAACGATGAATATTCCGCAGATGAATTTGCCCCATTCTTCCCAGTCCTGCAATTCCGATTCTGATTTTTTTCATAATCCAAGGGTTTTTAAATATATTCTGTTTGCTTTCGCATAGTGTCTGGGGTTTCCCATGCCGGGCAACACATCCTGTTCTACAACGATCCATCCATTATAATTACGGTCTCTCAATGCATCCGTAATAGCCTTAAAATCCACATCTCCTTTTCCCAGTTCACAAAATACACCCTGCTTTACCGACTCAAAATAATTCCATTTGTTTTTCACCGAAGCCTCTCCTGTCCCGGCATTGTAATCCTTAAAATGAATATGCCATATCCGGTCAGCATACTTTTCCAACGCCTTTGTAGGATCGCCCCCGCCAAAACGGTAATGCCCCGTATCAAGACAAAGTCCAATCAATTCCGGGTCTGTATAGTCCATTAATTTTTCAATTTCATCCGGTGTTTCTATATAGCCTCCGCAATGATGATGAAATACTGTTTTATAGCCATATTCCTCCAATACTTTTTCAGCCATTTTTTCTGCTCCGGTGGCAAATACGGACCATTGTTTGTCGGACAAACCCAACGCCGGAGTAATTCTTCCTGCATTTTTCGTTCTTTCTTCTACCTTTTCGTTATCATCGGCAAGAACAATAAATGCATTGTTGTAACCTGCGTTATACATCAGGTTAGATACTTTTAATGCGTTATCCTCACCTTTAGTGAAGGATTCGGGATGTGCAAGTGCAACGGAAATAAAAGCGCCGACTAATTCCAGGTGGTGATCCGAAAGATCCTTCCGGAGTGTCATTGGATCCGTGGGCATAAATCCCCAATCTCCTAATTCCGTTCCGGCATAGCCTGTCGCCGTTATTTCATCAAGTACCTGCAAATAACCCGCAGTCTCTCCTTCCAGATCAAACTCAAGCACACCCCACGAACATGGTGCATTTGCAATTTTTATCATAATGTAAGTATAAATAAATTGTGTGTATTACGTTGCAATTAAACGCCATAATCGCCATCCATAGGCGAACATCCGCCTGCACGCCATTGTCGGGAGGGACGGCAATGGTACTGTAGGGCAGGAAGGATATGTATATAAGAACCGGGTAGTAAATGACAGATTCTTCCCACGCCGTGGCGTGGTGAGAATGACGGGGCCTAAAGATTGCTAATGCAGGATGTCAATAACGTGGGAGTATTTGACCGTAAAACTGCGATTGCTTAGTTCGTTGTGATCGCGAATTTCATTATAGACTATAAATAATCCGGAATTGGCTTGCTCCAACAAGCTAAAACGAATGTTCGTTGACCAGATATCAGCCACACTGTTATATTGGATCAAACTTTGAAGGTAAATTCGTGGTGTAAAGGAATACGTTAATCGTCCTCTGAATATATCAGTGGTAAATGACCCGTTTTCGAGTTTTATATCATTGTGGATCAAACTAAATTCTGTATTGAATTTTTCACCAACCCGTATACCCAGTGTGCCGCTGTTAGCCATGCGGGTACCATCAAAAAATCCTCCGATAATTGAGCGAGTGCTGATATATACGGATTTGCTTGAGTTTGTCAGGAAAATAATCTGTGCTTCCTGATTGTGGTACGTACCTTCAGAAACAATAACACTTTCGAAGATTTCAAATGGTGTAACAACTCCCTCTGTTGTGAAGTTGATACCTGTATGAATTTCAAGGCCGCTTTTCCATTCCCAGTGGTTGTCGATATGCAAAAATCCTGTTTCCAGTAAACCGTTAAAATTCCAGAATCCCCGGTACGAAATATGTGGACGAAGCTCGAGCAGCCCGATCATATCATCAGGCCGGACATGATATAGTATCCGGAATTCTGGTTTACGAAAAGCTGTTCTTTGCAAAAAACCCACCTCAGGATTAAATCCTTCTCCTACTTCAGTGTAAGCACCATTGATGCTTAAGCTGTTCCACTCGTATTGGCTCTGGAATTTAAAAGCATGCCGGTTATCGTTGATACCCGGGGTGGTACTTTGCGCATAAAATCCTGATAGCTGAGCCTTCTGGCCAATACCCCATTTCCCGTCAATACCGTAGGTTTGGTTGTAGTCGTCAGTCATTCCGCTCATACCCTGCCTGCTGACAAATATTGCGCCTACAGATGACCGGGAAGCCAGTTGGTGGTCAATTCTGGCAACAGTGAAATTGTTTGCCGTGATTTGTTCTTCTTCCACTTCTTCCGTAAACATACTCAATAACCCCACGTTTGTGCGATTGATTTTTCCTGACAGTCGTGCACCTCCTATAATCGGAACGATCTGGCCATCCGGCCCGATACCAATGCGACGGCTGAAAAACAAGTCCACCTCACCCGGACTACCTACGCTGAACAGCCCAGCATTTTCCAGGAAAAAGGGTCGTTTTTCTGGAAAAAATAAATTAAACCTGTCCAGGTTAATCTGAACTTCGTCAACTTCCACCTGTGCAAAATCGGTATTATACGTTAAATCCAGTGTCATCCCCGGGGTTATGCTGTATTTAATATCAGCGCCAAACTCTACATCAATTTCTGCGTTGGAGTCTGACGTTCCATAATCCCGTTCCACCGTTCCCAGTACGTATGGAATAATTTTTAAATTACCCGGCTTTTGAAGGTCCAGTCCGGATAATGTTCCTGCCAGTGAAAGCCGTTTCAAATCAAATTCAATGGGCATGGGCGCCCAAAATGCCACTTCATTTGTTTTTCGGATGTTTCGCCGGAAGTTTAAGCCCCAAATCTGATCATTCCCGGATTTGAATCGCAACGTTTTGAAAGGAATGGCAAATTCAGCACTCCATCCATAGTCACCCACCTGGGTTTTTACTTCCCAGGATCCATCCCAGTTTAGGTTAAATCCACCAATTATTCCGCCTTGCTGCCGATTGGCATTGAAATTACCCTTCCCTTCGTTATCCACTTGAGCGTCATACTCAATTCCAATAGAATTAGTTCCAAACATAAATCCGTTTTGCTGGTCGTGGTATGTATCCAGGATAAACAGGAATCCATCCATGTCGTCGAGCGAGGCATCCCTTCGTGAATCCGAAACGACCAGTTGGTCAGGCATTGCATCAAAACAAACTACAGAAACATACAAGGTATTTGTGCTATAACCTATACGTATTTCTGTTTTTTCGGATGCCGGCTGGCCTGAGTTGGGTTGCGTCTGGGTCAGGTCTCCTATTGGTTCGATCATCTGCCAGACTGCATCATTTAATATCTCTCCATCTATAACAGGCTCCTTTTCAATAATCGATGCTTTAGCATCGGGACGTTCACTGGTATTAGGCATGGTTTGTATCTGAGTCCACCCAGTAGATGACAGGAACAAGGTCCCAACAGCAAGCACAAAAAGCCGTTTAAAAAACATATATTCGCTATTTTCTGTTGAACCCGGGATTGCCATTAGTACTGCACCTCAGGCACTTTCTCATATCTGGTTCTCACCAATATCTTACATTGTTTGCTAGCCAAAATTCTGCGAGAGCATCTGATGCACATCAACTTCGGGTTTTCGTAACGAAGTCTAATGATAATTCTGGACTTAAAACAAATATAGTTTTAATTACCAGAAATAATATATTTTGATAAAATGATGCATTGGAGAAATGCTTCCTGACCATGATATCAGAATTTCCGAGACCAATCTTTCGGCCATCGTTCAATAACCACTTTTGTCTGCGTGAAAAACTCTATGGCATGCCGGCCCTGGCCATGTAAATCTCCGAAAAAGCTGTCTTTCCATCCGCTAAACGGAAATTGAGCCATGGGCGCTGCAACCCCGATGTTAATGCCCACGTTGCCGGCATTAACCTGGTTTCTGAATTTGCGTGCACTCGCGCCACTGCTTGTAAATAAGCATGCCATATTGCCATACGCGCTCTTATTGATAAATTCAATGGCTTCGTCAACCGTTTTCATATGCACAAGGCTCATCACCGGTCCGAATATTTCGGTATTGATCAGTTCACCGGTCAGCGACACATTTTCAAGTATGGTAGGTCTGATAAAATTGCCGGTTTCATAGCCTTCGATGACAGCATTTCTGCCATCCAGCAATGGTGTAGCGCCCTCATCAATTCCCATCTGTATCAATTGCGCTATTCTGTGACTGCTTTCGGTAGTTATCACAGGCCCCATTTCTGCCTCCTTTACGAGTCCGTATCCGGTTGTACGCGATCTGGCCGATTCATACAACGACTCTTTGATATCTCCCTGATCATCAACGGTTACTACTACAGACGCGGCCAGGCATCTCTGGCCTGCACAGCCATATACGCTGTCGTTGATGATTTGAGTTGACATCTCAATATCCGCATCCGGTAGTATCACTATCGGGTTTTTTGCACCTCCGTTTGCCTGCACTCTTTTGCCGTTGGCTGTCCCGCGGGAATAAATGTATCGTGCCACATTTGTACTTCCGACAAAACTGATTGCTTTGATGTCAGGATGATCGAGAATCGCATCAACGGATTCCTTACCTCCATGCACCAGACTTACCAGTCCATCCGGAATATCAAGCCGGTCGATCAATTCGAATATTTTCATCATGGTCAGAGGTACTTTTTCAGAGGGTTTAATGATCATGCTGTTGCCGCAAGCCAGCGCATAAGGAAGAAACCAGAAGCTGATCATTGCCGGAAAGTTAAAAGGTGCAATGCAAGCCGTAACCCCTACCGGCTGCCTGATCATAAATTCATCCATGCCGGAAGCTACATTTTCAGAAAACTCACTTTGAATAAGCATGGGTGCTCCACAGGCCACTTCTATATTTTCGATTGCCCGCAGTATTTCACCCCGCGACTCGGCAAGTGTCTTGCCGCATTCTTTCGTGATGATAACAGCCAGTTCTTCCTGTATGTCTTCGAGCAGCGATTTTAATTGATATAAAGGCTGTACCCGTTTCATTACAGGCACATCCCGCCATGCTTTAAAAGCGGTAGTGGCAGCAGTTACCGCCTGTTTTATATCATCCGTAGTGCCCTCCCCGTATGGCGCAAGACCCATAACTTCCTGTGTAGCCGGATTTACAACATCTATTGTCTCTGCAGATTTGCTTTCAGTCCACTTTCCATTGATATAATTCTTTAACTTTTCCATAATATCTTTCATATATCATTTACGTCTGACAATTACAATCAGTTAGCTAAGCAAAAAATAGATCAGTAATGTCACAAATACAAGCACAATCGCCACAGGTTTTGTATAGCGCCATGGTGTGAGGTCCAGATCGCCCGAGTACTCCGGCTGATAAAAGTTGGTGTTCGGATAAAACCAGGATACCAGGTACATTACGGCAAGAATCAGAAGAAACTCCATGCCCCATACATGTACAAAGTGAATATCTGTTTTTACAATGTAAAGCATAGTAAGATAAAATGCCAGACCGGTAAACATTCCTGCCTTAGCCCCGGTTGCCGATATTTTTTTAAGAAAAAACCCTGCAAGCATAATAGAAGCAATGGGTATAAAAAAGATGCCGTTGAGTTGCTGAAGCAACTGATATAATCCTTCCGGTGCATTTGCCACCATTGGAGCAGCCACAATGGCGGTAATTGCCAGAACAGCAGACGTCAGTTTCCCAATAACTACCAGTCTTTTTTCATTTGCTCCCGGATTGATGTGTCTTTGATAAATTCCCAAACTAAAAAGTGTGGCGGCGCTGTTCAGAACACTGTTGAAGGTACTCAGTACCGCGCCCATAACCACCGCCGCAAAAAAGCCTATGAGACTTACAGGCAGTACTTTTTTTACTAATTCCGGATAAACGGTATCCTGCGCATCATACAGCGAGTCCTGAAAATAATAAAAACCTATAACGCCGGGTAAAATGATAATCAGCGGCATCAAAATCTTAAATGCCCCGGTTATCAGCAATCCTTTTTGGGCTTCTTTTAGGTCGCGTGCGCCCAATACGCGCTGAATGATTGTCTGATTCATCCCCCAGAAATATAACTGGTTTATGATAAGCCCGGTAAACAATACTTCAAATGGCATTACTGAATCGCGCGCGCCTATCACATTGAATTTTTCCGGACTATGATTATATACTTTCACAAGGCCGTTCCAGATGTTATTATCGCCAATCTGCATCAATGCAAATGCCGTTACCAGCAGCCCTCCAATCAATAACCCATAGCCATTTATCGTATCGGAGTATGCCACCGCCTTGAGGCCACCGAAGATAGCATACACCGAACCTACAATGCCGATAACTATAACCGTGAGCCAAAGACCCTCCGGTTTGGTGATCCCAAACAGTTCTGATATTTCAAAAATGCTTTCAATATTAATAGCGCCGGTGTAGAGTACAATAGGTAACAGCGTTACCACAAAAGAAATGATAAGAAACAACGCAACCAATGTGCGGGTAGTATGGTCAAACCGGTATTCGAGGTATTGCGGAATGGTGGTGAGTCCCATTTTCAGATAGCGTGGTATAAAATAAAGGGCTGCAACCACCAGTGCCAGTGCAGAAGTGACTTCCCACGCAATTATAACAAAGCCATTCTTGTATGATGATCCGTTCATTCCAACAAGATGTTCGGTTGAGATGTTGGTAAGCAGCATGGAACCTGCAATTACAACACCGGTAAGGCTTCTGCCTCCCAGAAAATAACCGTCAGAGGTATTTAATTTTTCATGCCTCAGCTTATACCATACGTAATATGCTACAAAACCAGTAAATGCAAGGAATGAAACAAATGTAAGCATGGTACGTGGTTCTTATTGTTTTAGGTTAATGGTTTTCTGCAACACATTCACGCCAATAATGAAAAATTATAAATAAGGTTTTTGCTTCTTTTTATGTTTCTGATACGCATCGTACGCCTTATTCACGGATTTTATTTTTGAAACTTCTGCTACAGCCACCTCCCACCAGGCATATCCATCCACCTGCTGGTTGCGGTCCACCTCCATGCAAATCACAGTAGTGCGATCCACTGATTTTGCTTCAGCCAGCGCCGATCTGAATGCTTTTATATCTTCGGCCCGGATAACATGCGCCCCCATACTGGCTGCATTGGCAGCCAGGTCAACAGGCAACACTGCGCCATCAAGTTGCTTCGTTTTTTTATTCCGGAATTTATAATACGTCCCGAATCCCTTGCTGCCCAGTGCAACAGATAAGCCTCCAATGCTGGCAAAACCATGATTATCCAGCAAAATTATGGTAAGTTTATAGCCTTCCTGTATGGAAGTTATGATTTCCTGGGCTAGCATCAGGTAACTGCCATCGCCAACCATCACATAGACTTCGCTTTCGGGAGAGGCCATTTTAGCACCAAGTCCTCCGGCAATTTCATATCCCATTGTTGAATAGCCGTATTCAAGATGAAAACCCTTTGTGCTTCGCGTACGCCAGAGTTTATGCAGGTCACCGGGCATACTGCCTGCCGCACATACCATAATGTCGTTTTCTCCCGAAAATTCATTAACCGCTCCTATAACTTCTCCCTGGCTGACGGGTACACCGTGATCCAGATGATATATCTTTTCCACGGTTTTATCCCAGGATATATTGTAATTATGTGCTTTCCGGGTATGTGATGCCGGAGCTGTATAGCCTTTCAGTCTCCTTTTTAAATTCTCGAGAATTACACGTGCATCACCAACCAACGGGAGGGCGGCATGTTTGAATGCGTCAAACTCCGTGATATTGATATTGATAAAGCGCACGTAAGGATGCTGAAAAGCGGATTTGGATATGGTGGTAAAATCGCTGTACCGGGTTCCGATTCCAATTACCATATCTGCTTCCCTGGCCATCGCTATTGCACCGGGTGTGCCGGTCACACCCACTGCTCCGAGATTATGCGGATCGTTGTAATGCAGGGAGCCTTTTCCCGCAAATGTCTCTGCTACGGGTATGCCTGTCAGGTTTACAAATTGTTTCAGAATTTTCTCAGCGCCGCTGTAAATTACACCTCCTCCTGCAATTATAAGTGGTTTTTTACTTTTTATGATCCAACCAGCTGCTTTGGCAAGCAACTCCCTGTCAGCTTCCGGCCTTGTTACCTGCCAGATTCGTTTTTTAAATAATTCAACAGGAAAATCGTGTGCTTCTGCCTGCACATCCTGAGGCATGCTGAGTGTAACGGCTCCGGTATCAGCCTGCGAAGTTAAAATACGCATAGCTTCAGGAAGGCTTGTGATTAGCTGCTCGGGCCGGTTTATACGGTCCCAGTATTTTGAAACAGGCTTAAAACAGTCGTTTACTGATACATCCTGCGCATGAGACCACTCAAGTTGTTGTAATACGGGCGCCACATTCCTTTTGGCAAAAATATCGCCTGGTAACAGCAATACAGGTAACCGGTTGATGGTGGCTGCAGCCGCTCCCGTGATCATATTAGTGGCGCCGGGACCAATCGAACTTGTACATACAAATGCACTTAGTCTGTTTTTTACTTTGGCATAAGCGGCAGCGGCATGCACCATTGCCTGCTCGTTGCGCACCTGGAAATAGCGCAATTCCGGATATTGTTGCAACGCCTGCCCGATGCCTGCCACAATGCCATGGCCGAATATTCCAAAACATCCGGCAAAAAACCGGTTTGATATTCCGTCACGTTCGACAAACTGGTTCTGGAGAAACGCTATGGTGGCTTGTGCAACTGTTAATCTGTTGGTTTTCATTTAACTGAACTCTGAAATTAAAATCCTCCTCTTTCTTCAATAAAAGCCAATGCTTCGTCAAGTCCGGGCATAAAATTGGCGCAACCCGCTTGCAGCACTACCAATGCACCACAGGCATTACCCATTCTGCAGGACTTATACAAATCCCATCCTTTCAGATAGCCATAAATAAAGCCGCCAGCAAATGCATCGCCCGCACCAAGCACATTTACAACTTCCACCGGAAAACCGGGAACATCTTTTATATATTCATGCGGCATATAGATACGTGCGCCTCTGGATCCTTTTTTTACAATAAGCGCTTTTATACCGGTTTTTAAAATCTTTTTGATTGCTTCTTCCAGATTTCCCTGAATTTCAGGCCCCGATATCTGCTGATGCGTAATGGTGATCAGTGAAATATCCGTTAAAGTGGCAGCCAGCACCTCCTCTTCCGTTCCAACAGCTATCTCTACTTTAGGCAATATGGCTCTAACCATGACACCAAACGCACGTGGATCGTGCCACTGGTCAGCTCTGAAATCCAGGTCGAGTACAACAGGAATGTCGTTGTCAACCGCGGTTTCGGCTGCAAAAAACGCAGCACTTCTTCCAGGTTCAACATTAAGTGCCGTACCGGATAATTCCAGCAACCGGAACTCAGGTATTTTTGCCTGTATTACATCGTCAATATTTATATGGCTGTCCGCCGCATTTTCGCGATAATATACCAGCGGAAATTTATCCGGCGGCTCAATTCCCAGAATCACAGCGCTGCTTCTTTTACCTTTGATCCGCCTTACAGATGAGGTGATCACCTTTTCGTTTTTCAGGAAGTTAAGGATGAAATCACCTACTTTATCATCGCCCACACCCGAAAGTAGTGCAGCTTTCAGACCCAACCTGCTGCAGGCAACTGCAATATTCAGCGGCGATCCGCCCACAAATGCATCAAAGCCCTTAATATCGATGAAATCAGCACCAATATTCTGTGAATAAAGATCGATCGACGATCTTCCAAATGTTATTACATCATATTGTTTATCAGGCATTTAAAGGATATTACTTAAAGTGTAAATAGAAATTTTTACTGCTGCTTGTACCAGGTATTGGCAGATGCGTGCAGAAAAAAACCTGTAGCCGGCAACATTCTACTTTTAACATTTTTTTTATTTTATCCATTCATTTCGACTGTTACTACCGGCACTCTGCTGTCAACTGATTTCCAGGAATCATATATCCACTCATGCTCAGGATCGGTGCTGTTGGCAAGCGATTGATCGCTACCGGTCAGGAAATTCAGATAATAACAGTTATAGCCATGTTCGGCTACTACCGGATGATATCCACGTGGTACCATCACAATTTCATTGTTTCTGACGCGCATCATTTCATCCAGACTTCTGTCTTTTGTATAAACCTGCTGTATGGCGTATCCTTCAGGTTTATCAAGTTTATAAAAATATATTTCCTCGAGCCGGGCTTCCACTACACTTCCCTGTTGATCCAGCACGCGCTCATCATGCTTATGTGCCGGAAAAGAACTCCAATTGCCTGAAGGGGTATAAACTTCAACCGACACAAGCCTGTGGCAATCGAACCCGGGCTGTATCAGGCTGTTAATCTGCCGGGTGGCATTGTCTCCTCCCCTTATTTCAATTTCCACTTCTTCAGGAGTCTTAAAACATGCCGGGTGATCTTCATCGGTTTTGCACCAGCCGCAGGCAATATCAAGTATTTCGCTTTCAGCTGTGAGCGAAAAATCCGTATTTCGGGACAGGTAAACGGTATGCGCGATCCCTGAAAATACATCTTTCCTTCCGTTACGGGTATTCCAGTTGTCTTTATCCGTTCTGATTGAAAAATTGCCGCCAAGCAGTATGATCGCACATTCGTTTTCTCCGGTATTCCAGTTCCAAACCTCGTCCTGTTTCATGAGCCGTGCATTGAAATTAAGAAATTCCCATCCGGCCTCCTCTTTTGTCAAATGCTGATATTCCCCGAAACCTGATCCAGGCTTACACACCAATGGATATTTATCGTCGCGCTGCATGTTATTGAATTACATTCTGAATTGATTCACTTTTCTAAAATATGCATATATAATTAAATGTGCAGATATTTCAATGCATAATCTGATCAAGATGGTTTTATGGCTTCCTGTTTTCAGAGCGCATTTTCCTGTTTCCGCACATTTTAAACTAATATTCAAAAAGCTAAATATTTGCATAAGGAGATTTCCCCGTTAAAACCCGTCTTGCAGGGCAAGCGCATAATAACGGTGATATTTTAAGAGGATATCAAACCCGATAATACAAAACCGTCATGACCCGAATCTCGCAAGCGATATCGGGTAATCTCCCTGTATAAGGCAGCGTAAGGGATTTAACCGGAATTAATGTTTGGATCAGAAGATTACCCGGTCAAGCCGGGTAATGACGATTTTCGATGCTTCAGAATGCACAACCGGAAGGCAGTGGATCCTGATCTTCAAGAGTGGCAGCAAAGTCTTCTGCAATCTCATATTCAGAGAAGCTTGTTTTTACGGAACCTTTCATTGCTATTTCGCCCGAACCATAACCAGAAGGATGCATGTGTGCCCGTACGATCACAACCGAATCATCCCTGATGTTAACCGGGCCGCCGCTGCGCGTAAAAGGCTGTTCGCTTACATGGCTGTGCGCTAATATTCTTCGATAAATCAACCGGCCGTCTGTGGATATGACTTCCCACCAATTCGCATATTGCGAACATCCTTTGTCCGGACTTTTCATTGTAATGGAAAATGTATAGCTGTTTTCATTACCTGAAACATTTACTGAAACTACATCTGCATACGTCGTTTCGGTGTTGTCCGATACCGTTGAGTTGCAGTTAACTAATAACAGGAGATACAATACTGACAGATATACCATTTTCATAATGTATTAAAATGTATGATTACATGTTGCATATAATTACGTGCAGGAAATTATAAATTTAAAAAATCGAATGCTATTTTGTTTCACTATTTTTTAGCGAGGTTCAAATCAGGTATTCCTTCTCTCCTTTAAGTGTGATATCATCATCATCCAGCAACCTGGTAATAAGTCCCTTTGTTTTTGGTATTTCATATGAAAATTAATATCGAAGCGTACGGATTTTACTTACGTAAAACAGTACATCTCCTGCATTTTTTCCTAGTAACCTGCATGCAGATACTCCCTGTTTCAGCCATTGCCATCCTATTACCATAAGTCCGCAGAATTCCATAAACAGGTTTGCGTCCGCCAGAAACGCTTCGGTGTTACCCGACATGGCTTTGGAAACAAGTTTTTTCAGCACAATTTTATATGCTGCCAGTACTTCTTCAAGACCTTGTGCATCCGGCTTCAGCCTTTCATATGCGGCCGATTCCTGCATCGTTTTTCTGATTGTCTGCGCCAGTAATATTGCAGATCTTCCGTCGTTCATTACCTACGGAGTACATTTCGCCAGATTAGAACACAAAAATACTCCTAATGAATCCTTTTTCAGGGGGAGCCCGGCACTACTGCTATAATCCCTCGTTATGGAAGTGGGTGACCGAAGAATCTCACGAATTTTATTCCTCTTTACCTGGGAGACTCTTCGCTCCGCTTTAAGATACGGCCTGGAAAACAGAGACCTCCCTAAAATACGAGAGCCTGGCATTCAACCAAATATATGCCGTTTTGCTGCCCTTGATAAAAATCTGATCTTTTCTTTAAGCGGAAACCTTCCCAGATTAGTCTTTATCACCCCTTTAGTCAGTCTTGTCTTTTTTGAGTAATCGATATTCACGTTTACCAGCACCGGGCCATCTTCCGATTTTGTGAGGGCATCGGATATGCCCGTTTCAATCGCTTCATCATTCGAAATCGAGACGTAACTTACCCCTGTGGCCATAGCAATTCCCTCCAGATTTATGTTACCCAGGACCGTACAGGTTTTACGGTTCATAGGTATCTTCTGAAACTGTGATATCTGCCCCAGCTCACCGTCACTAAATACGAACACGATGATATTCGCACCATAGGATTTGGCTGTTATGAGTTCCAGGCCGGTCATCAGAAAAGCCCCGTCTCCCACAATGGCAACCACCTTTTTATCCGGATTGCCCAACTGGACGCCCACCGATGCGGGCACACAATACCCCATACAATTAAAATCCGTAGGTGAAATAAAATACCGGGGATGAAACACGGGAAATAATTCTGAAGCAAGAAAGGTATGTTTGCCGTCGTCCACCACCATCATGGTGTCTTCAGGCACTTTCGCTCTCAAAGCCTTGAAAAAATGGCCTGGTGATACTTTTTCACTATTAAAATCCTTAAGCCATTCTGAAAAATAGGCTTGTTTGTTTTTCTGAATTTCAGCATGGATTAACTCCGCATTACATATTGTTTTCCAGCCACTTATCTTTATTTCATTTATCAATTTCATTAATACTATTTCTGCATCTCCTGTAATGGCAGTTTTCGCCGGGTAATTTTTATCAAATACTTCCGGATTAATGTCGATATGGATCAGATTTTCGGGTACAACCACTCCAAAGCTGCCGGTGGCGAGCTCTCCAAACCGTACACCAACGGCCAGCATACAATCGCAGGCAGCGAATGCTTTTTCAGCTGCTGGCACTGCGGATGGCCCGAACCCTACACCTGTATGCAGCGGGTGATTTTCAGGAAAACTGCTTTTTCCCTGTAACGTGGTGGAAACGGGTGCATGCAGCATATCAGCCAGTTCTTTTAATGCTTCGGTGGCATGAACAGCTCCCCAACCTGCATAAATACCCGGAATCGTTGATTTCATGAGCATGTCCGCTGCTTCCCGGATCAGATCCTGATCGGGTTCAGGAGATGAAGCGGTAAAACTGTATGAAGGCAAATCCGGGACTTCTCCCTGAAATAGCTGTAAATCAACAGGTAATTCAACAAAAACCGGACCGGGCTCTCCCGAAATTGCTGTATCATATGCATCATATATTGCCGGGATGATATCACGATGATTTTGTATCAGTGTATATTTTTTGACAACCGCCCGGACAAGTTTTTCCTGATCCAACTGATGCAACTGATATTGCTTATCCGTATCGCGCCTGATTCCACCAGAGATGATCAGCATGGCTATACCGTCAAGATAAGCCTCCCCAATTCCGCTCATTGCGTGTGTTGTGCCGGCGGCCGGTACAATGGCAAGTGTACCTATGGAATCGGAGGTCCGTGATACTGCATCAGCCATAAAAGCGGCAGGCCCTTCGTGGGTGACCAGCACCGGTTGGATCAGCTCTGATTTGTTTAATTCATCGTAAAGCTCGGTATTGTGCACTCCCGGAATACCAAATGTAAACCGGACGCCAATTTGCTCCAGCGCGTATCTGGCCAGATATGCACCTGATTTTTTCATGATTCTTACCCTTTTACAATAGCCCTCGCCGCAAGCCTGCCATTCAATACACAGCCTCCAAGAAATGTACCCTCCAGCGAACGAAGGCCGTGCATTCCACCACCACCAAAACCGGCAGATTCACCAATGGCAAACAAACCCGGAATATACGCAGTTTTTGTCAATACCCTGCAATCAAGATCGGTCTGGATTCCTCCAAGGCTTTTACGTGACAAAATAAATTCACGTATGGCAATTAAAGGAAGCGCATTTTTATCCCATATTTTCTGAAACCTGCAGGTACGGATACGGTCCCCACGGTATTGCCTTACATAGTTTATCTTACGAAGTTGTTCGTCGCCGTGAATATCACCTTTTTTGATTTCAGCATCGTACGCTAATATCGCCCTGGCAAATTTATCACCATCAATATAATTGTTACCAGAGAGGTTATTCATTTTCAAAACTAATTCTTCAATCGTACCGGCAACTACAAAATCAGCATTTTCATTAATGAATTCATTAACAAGGGCCTTGTTGCCGAAAAGGCTGTTTTTTAAAAATCCAAATATATCCTTGTTGCGAATAGCGTCATTATATTCTGATCCGGAAACAGCAAACTCTTTTACAGCAATCTTCATATTAAGTACCTGCCAGGAATATTGCTCCTGCTGATGACAAATACGCTCTACAAGATACCGTGTATCGAAACCTGAAACCAACGGAGGTATAAATCGCTCGCCTCGTGCATTGAACCACAGAGCTGATTTTGGCGGAATCAGGCTTAGTCCGTGGTTGGGTTTCTGAGGCTTGTGGTGATGTACGCCGGCGGCATACAGCCACATCTTCTCCAGATGTGTCACTTCCGCTCCCAGCCCATTATGCACTACATCGTGCAGATCACCCGTAGCATACTGATGCGATCCATTGAGAATAATCTCCGGAGGTGTCCCCATTTCCGTATCCCAGTTTTCTTTCACCTTTTTAATACTGCCTCCGATCCCTCCTGTGGCTATTACCACAAATTCCGAATCAACCTGAAATGCATTTCCATCCGTTTCATTAATGCCGGAAACACCGTTTACCGAACCATTTGATGCATCTATATCAGTGACTTTATGTCTGAAAAGTTTTGTTAAACCGGCATTATTCGTGTGGTGAGACAATCGGTTTACCAGCGTTTTGATCAGGCCCTGCCCAGTACCCCAAACCATATGAAAACGCGGCACGGAATTCCCGGGTTGTTCAAGTCCCCGTTCTACCCAGTGTACAATCGGAAAAAACCTGATCCCGAGTTTACGAAGCCACATATATACCTCATCCTTACAAAAATTTACATATTGTTCGGCCCATAATGCAGGCCATTTGTCATTTTCCGTAAATCCGGCATAGGAATGCCAGTCTTTTAGTGCCAGCTCCGTGCTGTCTTTAAACCCGGAAAACCTTTGTTGAGGCGTATTTACAAAAAACATACCGCCAAACGATTCTTTGGCAAGACCGCCAAAGCGCTCGGGTACATCGCGGTCAATGAGAATGACTTTCTTGTTTTTATCAAGCAACTCATAAGCTGCTACAATTCCAGCCAGGCCTCCACCAACAACGACGACGTCGGTTTTATAGCTGGTTTCCTGCATTTGCAATTTAATAACGAATAAAATCTATAATATCTGCTATTATATCTTAATTATTTTGAGTTTTATTATGCGAACTTCAATTCCTGGCTGGTCCTTTTTATCTGAAAACCGGTAATATACCAGGGATAGGCATACACTATTTTAAATAAACAAATTAATTCGACGCTTTATTTGTTTACTCATTAATATATATCTGATTTTTCAGTATATCATGAAAAACAATGCCATCGATCTTGCAAACCGTGAGTTGGAAATTGCCATTGCGAAAAGTGAATATAAACGCATAAAAATATTTATTACTGCACTACTGTTGGGATTGTTAATTATGTCTTTTAATTTTTTCGTTATTCGTGATACCACACAGTTTTTTAAAAACGAAAATACCAAATACCTTATCATGGCCTGGTTTGTAGTATTTCTTACCTATGAAACTACCGGACTGGCCATTGCCGGCTGGTTTCTGAAAAGGAAAATATTTGTTCCGGAATTCATGAAAGCAGGCAATGTGATCATTGAGGCTTCTTTTCCGGGTATATTACTTGCCATTCTTTGTTATGTTGAACACACGGTAATTTTTCTCGATTCACCGCTGATGTTCTTTTATTTTATACTGATCATCATATCATCTATGAACCTGGAGGTAAGGTTAGGCCTGATCACCGCTTTAGTTACATCAGGCACCTACTTTTTAGTTACATTTTGGGCTATACATACATTTGATCCTCAAAACCAGGTGCTCCATTTTCCTCCCATTCTCTATTATGCAAGAAGCATATTTATGATGATTGCCGCCCTAAGTGCCGTGTATGTTACTAATGAGATTAAAAACAGAACACGCGTTTCTTTCGATTTTATCAAACAAAAAAATGAAATTGAAATGCTTTTTGGCCAGCAGGTATCCAAAACAGTTGTGGATACGCTGATAGCGAACAATTTTTCCTCCGATAAAAGAATAGTTTCCATTTTATTTATGGATATCCGGAATTTCAGCAGGTCGGTGGAAAATATGGATCCGCAGGATGTCATCAAGTTTCAGAATGTAATTTTCAGTCCGGTGATCAGGATAATCAGCAATTACAAAGGCATTACCAATCAAATCATGGGAGATGGCCTGATGGCTACATTCGGAGCACCTGAAAAAGATGAAAATCATGCTGAAAATGCACTACAGGCAGGACTGGCAATACTGAAAAAAATGAATGAACTTTCTTCCAAAGGAGCAATTCCCGTTACGAGGGTTGGTCTTGGCGTACATACCGGCAAAGTAGTGATGGGCAACATTGGTAATGAATTACGCAAGCAATTCTCTATCAGCGGGACTACCGTGATCATCGCCGCACGACTAGAGCAGGTTAACAAGGAATTTGATACACAGTTTCTGGTATCAAGCGAACTCTATAACCGGCTCAATCATGATAAATACCATCTGGAAAAAATCGGGCACGTTAAAGTTCGAAATATTGAAAAAGAAATCGAGGTATTTAAAGTAGCCTAATTTAAATACAATACCTGATTTGTCGCCATTTCAAAAATACTTTTCCAGGCAATACTAAGTTTAATTCGTAATTCAGGAAACACATGATATTATGCGTGTCGCAGAAAAGACACATATGATTCAGTAAAAGGAAAAGGGATTTAAAGACAAAACCGTATATACTTGTAATATGCTAATTATTTGTCCTGTTCAATGATCGTATGTATGCATATGAAATACATAAAAAAAGTTAAAAGATATAAATGGATCTGCTTTTTTTATCTTGCAATGTTTACCTCTGTTCCTTTTGCCATTAGTCAGAAGCATGAACCAGTTGACAGCCTGGAAAGTCTGATCAATAAAATACATATCACTATGCCCTTAACTTACGGCGATTCCACCATTTTCAGATATAGTTTTATTCATACGTTCTGTCTTTGTGCCATCTCCAAGGTCAGTACAAGTAACTCAGATAAGATGAATCACATAATCACTTATTCCTTTGACCTTTCAGATTTTGAAAATGGCATGATACTGATTGATAAACCCGATGATGAAGATTTTAATCCCATAAAGGAAGACATCTGGACTATACAGGTCGGAATGGCCGATATTATGGTGCAAAACACGGATTGGGGGCAACGTCAGACAAAAAGCAGATATTTTAACTTGTTTGTAGCAGACCTTGAAAACCGGGATAAAATAATCTACGCAATCAAAAATGCAATTGAGGGATGTGGAGGAAGCATTGATAAAATCACCTACCTGGTAAAATAATGGATGAATAGATACAGGACGAGCAAATGTAGTCCATGGTATCATTCAATCTGGCTAGCGTATTTTTTATATAAAGAAATGGCCACGCATTGAATACGGGTCCATTTAACATAAAACCTGGTTTAATACCTGACAGAAGCTTAAGGTCTGGAGTATTGTTGCAGGTGTTTACTTTTCCGGGGGTAACAGTACTTTATCAATTACATGAACTACACCGTTTGAAGCCGGAATGGTAGCTATAATATTTGCGCAATTTACAGTTATGCTACCATCTTCTGCAACCTTGATTTCAACATTGTCGCCATTGGCTTCATACATCTGCCTTCCGTCGTGCAGCAAGTCTCCCTTATATGAACCGGGCGCTGCATGATAGTACAGCAAATTAATTAACGTGGACTTATTTTCTGGTTTCAGGAGATTAGCCACCGTACCTTCCGGTAATGAAGCAAATGCATCGTTTGTAGGCGCAAAAAGAGTAAGCGGACCGTTATTAGCAAGGACATGTTCAATTCCTGCAGCTTGTACGGCAGCTACCAATGTAGTGTGATCGGGCGAACCCAAAGCGATTTTCAAAATATTAGGTTCCGAATCTTCATCAACGCCGGCCTGTCCAAGGTTTGCCGGAGCATCATCATCTGTAACAGCTTCTTCAACACCGATCTGCCCTCCTCCGGTACAGGAACCAAGTAACATTGCAATGGCTATAAAAGCGGAAATAAAAAGGTTGATCTTTTTCATTTTACTTTAGGTTTTTAAGGTTCTCAAATCAATTCAAAGATCGAAACAAAGAAATTCTTAAAGTATGATTCAAATAATAATACTTGAGTGACTTTTATCAGCATAAATTTTGATAAATATCATGTTGTAAATCCTCACGACAAGGATTTACAGCTTCAACCAACACCCGGTTATCCTATCAGAAACCGGAACAAGTCCGATTTCTCATTGAGGTAATCCCCCATAAATCCTTTTTTTTGATTCGGTCTATCAGCGGCCCGAAGTCCTCCCTGGATTTTATTTCAATACCTACTACTGCCGGTCCTTGCTCACGGTTATGCTTTTTAAAATATTCGAAATGCGTAATGTCGTCATCCGGTCCTAGAATGTCCACAATGAATTGTTTTAATGCCCCGGCACGTTGCGGAAAGCGAATAATAAAATAATGTTTCAGCCCTTCATAGAGCAGGGCTCTTTCCTTGATCTCCTCGAGGCGTGATATGATATGTCATTGTTGCTTCCACTTAGAATACAAATTACATTTTTACCTTTTATTTCTTTTTCATACAAGGGTAATGCTGACAGGCTTAAAGCTCCTGCCAGTTCAGCAACTATGGCGTCATTATTATAAAGTTTAAGCATCTTGGAGCATACAAGACCTTCCGGAACCGTGATCACATCGTACAAATAATCTTTACAGATTTCAAAGGTGATTTCTCCAACATGTTTTACTGCAACGCCATCAATAAATGAATCTATTTTCTTTAACGTGGTCACCCTTCCATTATGAATGGCCGTTTTCATTGATGGCGTACCTTCGGGTTCAACGCCCAAAATCTTTGTTTCAGGCCTTAATTTCCTGAATACGGTTATGATCCCGGAGGCAAGTCTTCCCCCACTTACAGGCACAAACAAATAATCAACCGGTTGTCTGATATCTTCAAGAATTTCCAGCGCAACCGTACCCTGTCCTTCTAATAACCATAGGATCGTCAAAAGGGTGAATAAATGTACTGTTTTTGGTTTCACAAAAGGCTATGGCGGCATTACTGCAATCAACGTACGAATCACCTGTCAGGATAATATCCACATATTCCCTTCCGAATGTTTCTACCTGACGGATTTTTTGCCTTGGGGTAGTGGATGGCATAAATATACTCCCCTTAATTCCCAGTTTATGACACGAAAATGCTACACCTTGGGCATGATTTCCTGCACTGGCGCATACTACTCCGTTTTTAAGTTCCGGTCCGGATAGCATGCATATTTTGTTGTAAGCTCCCCGTATCTTGTAGGACCGTACTACCGGAAGGTCCTCCCTTTTTAACCATATCCCGGCCTGCCAGGTTTCTGATAAGTTTTTGTTCTTTATCAGCGGTGTATGATTTACTGTATTCCTGATGTTTTCACTGGCCTTTCTGACCCCCGCAAATGCAGGCAGCGCTGAAACTGAAGTTTCCATTTCCGTTTTGTTGTTAAAAAATAATACTCCTGGTACTAAAAAAGCCCTGCTCGTTATAAGAAGGGCTTTTTGATTTATTTTACCATTATCCTCCTCATTCAGCATCCTTTATGCATGATGCGGATTATTGAACGAAGAATAATGATATTTTTAGCACTCATAATTTTTAAAAAGAGGCACTGCTAACGATAGCGGTTCAACTTTCAAATTTTTTATTACTTTCATCAATAGAATGGCATTCCGGGCCCGGAAATGTTTTACCGGAATAAAAACAAATAATGCCCGATAACACTCAATTTGCTTTATCTGAAGGCTTTAGAATCAGAACATCCCTGGATGTGCTTCTGATCTCTTCCTGATTCATCATCTGCTTCCTGAATTCTCCATCGATAAACATCTGTGCCTGATCTTTATAGTGCGGACTGAATGGATTCCCGCTTTGTCCGGTAGGCAATATGCTGAATGAATTTTCGATGTCAGAAAAGTCAATTACCCGGCGCGTGGAGGGGCCGGCAACTACCTTGTATTTTCCACTTCCGGTAAAGGTAAACATCAGGTTATTAAGCAATGATGATGACGAACCGGTATGGTATGGTCCTACATTAAAAAGAAATTTCAGGACATTAACAGCACCCAGTGCATGTTTATGCTCGAGCGTGTGCACCTCTTCCCACTTCCATACTGACGGATCTGCACCAAGCTGCTGTTCAAGTTCATACGCTGATCTGCTGAACGCCTGATTGAAAATATCTGTACGCGTTTCATTTTTTTCCGTATGTACATTGTTCCACCAGACCGAACTGTCATTTCTTATAAAACCGGCGACACTGCGCTTGAGTAAATGTGTGCCCAGAAAATCCTTGAATGCTTCTTTCCCGAGTTCGTCTTCCATGGCCAGTTCGAGAATGGTATAAACCAGCTTGTTATAGATCACAGGTGCCGTATCTTTTGTGTTGTGTGAACCATCCCATCCTGCCAAAATCCGGTACATTTTTTCTTCCGTCTCACCATCCGGATTGATCATATAAACCATCTCCTTTGCCAGAACCGGTGTCACAGGCGAAGTATTGTCCAGCAACATAGCCTTAAAGTAATCTGAATCCAGCTTTTCTTTTGCCTCAAGTAACTGAACGATGCGCTTTGCCCGGTCTTCCGGGAGGTAGTAACCGGGATATAACTGGTTATTAATGGTATCCGGCTGGTTATTGGCGCTGTAAACATAGTTCCATGGCGGGTTTTCGGCCTGCGGATTTTGCGAAAAATCCAGGTATCCGGTGGGCTCATCTTCACCTGTTGAACCGTTCAGAATCAATTTGGAATTAACATGAGAAGGCCACACCGGTAATTTGGCTGACGCCCACCAGGCTATGTTTCCCTGCTTATCACCATACATTACATTCAGACCTGGTGCATGTATTTTCGAAGCTGCTGATCGTACCTCATCTATATGGTTTGCATGATTAAATTCATAATTTATCTCAAGCAATTTGCTGGGGAAACGTGTATAAATCCACCACATTGATATAACGGATAATGAATCTGTGTTTTGCAAAACATCAGTTACAACCGGACCATGAACAGATGATCTCACGGTGATACTTATATCAGTCGAATCTTTAATATGGATATGTTCCTCCCTTTCATCAAAATCAAGCCATTCATTTTTGTACAGGTATTGGTTTGGGTGATCCGGGTCAGTATGCTCTCTGTAAAAGTTAATGTCGTCATTTTCAAACATGGTAAGCCCTATAGCAATGTTGCGGCTATGGCCGATAGTTGCAAAAGGCTGCAAAGCAAGATGATAACCGTAAAATTCCCAGGCTGGGGTGATCAGGTGCGCCTCATACCAAACGGCAGGTTGTGCAAACCCAATGTGGGGATCATTGGCAAATATCACCGATCCTGATTTTGATTTTTCAGGACCCACAATCCAGCTATTGCTTCCTATCCACACCGGAACAGGTAGTGTTTCCATCACAGAAGAAGTAAAGCCGGCAATCTGCTCTGCTTCGGAATAAAACGTATAATTTTTTATGAGCGTTGATTCCGGTGTTACATAAATGTTCAGGTCATTGAGATACGCTGTGCCATACTCGGCAGCTATCCTGCTTACCAGAGGATCGGTGCGATGCGCCATGGCAAAACTGAATGCCATATACCCCATGACGTTGTGCATGTCAAGTAAGCTGAAAGGCGTTTTCTCCAGGCCTATGAGGAGATATTCTACCGGTGTGTGGCCTTTGGCTATAAACTGATTGATGCCATCCAGGTACGCCTGGCTTCCACGCAATTCGGGCGAATCGCCCTTTTCAAGTAGTTCATGTACAGTTTGCTCCGAATACCGGTTGATACCCAGTGTTCTGAAAAAGATATCTGTTTCGAGCAGGTCTTTTCCGAAAATTTCAGCAAGCCTGCCCGGAGCAATCCGGCGCATCAGCTCCATTTGCCAGAGACGATCCTGGGCATGCACATACCCCAGTGCACGGTATGCATCTTCTTCATTTTGGGCATAGATGTGCGGGATGCCGTATGTATCGTAATACACATTAACTTCTTCATGAAGGCCGCTTAATGTAAATTCCCCACTATATTGAGGTTTGTGTGACTGAATGAAAAGATAACCACCTGCTGAGAGGATAAGCACAAAAACGACAAGTACAATGAGAATGATTTTAAATACTTTCATGGATATTGTGAATCAGTGGTGGCCAAACGATATTAATCTCGGTAAAATAAATCAATTTATCAATTGCAACCAGTTTTTCATGTATAATGAACAACATCAAAATCCATTAAACGTACATCTGCTTAGTCAGGTTATATGATCAGGCATTCCGGTTTTATACTCCGAATAACATGCATTCATTATAGGATAATTCCTGTTTAATAAAATAAAACTTACTCAGGAAGAGAGGTTTATGATAAAGTCTTTTAATTTTTGAAAGTTGTTTTCCAGCGAAATTTTTTCCAGCTTTTTTCCGGAGATATCATGTGAAAATGCGATCAACGGTACTGCTTTTTTCACTGGTCCGGCAAATTTTTTCGAATGGGCCGTTTCAAGAAATATACCACTACCTGAGCCGAATTCCTCATTGTTGTTGTTAAGAAATTCACGCAACGCAAGATAGCTCACCGCCCCATGCGGGTCTAACAGATAGCTTGTCTGCCTGTAAACATCACGAATAGCCTGAATCGTATTTTCGTCGTTGAAACTAAAGCTTTCGATATCTGCCCTGATCTGTTCCGGATCGCCTCCGTACAAATACATCAGTCTTTCATAATTACTCGGGGCGCCTACATCCATCGCATTCGAAGCAGTTGTCACTGATGATTTTGTTTCATAAATCCCGGTTTGAATGTAGTCCGTGATCACCCGGTTACGGTTTGTGGCTGCCACAAACTTCCGTACGGGAAGTCCCATTTTTTTGACCAGCACACCCGCTGTCAGGTTACCCAGATTGCCGGTAGGTACTGAAATTGCAAGTTCTGTATCCGGTTCGAATTGTTTGTATGCCAGAAAATAATAGACACTTTATGCGATCCACCGGCCAATATTTATCGAATTGGCACTTGTAAGCTGCACTTTAGGGTAGTGGTTTTTCCGGCTTTTGTTGAGGCGATAAACCCTGGCAAAACGTTGATATTTTGTGTGTTAACTAATTTTTATTAATTGATTAGTTTCTTCAAAATCCATTTTCCTGAATAAGCAGGAATCGTCAGTAGTAATAATCTTTCTTGAATCAACGAACCGGGCTTTTTCCGAATGTATCCGAAGCACCTCAGTCAGTATAAACGCTGACAATAGTTCGCCGAAGTTGAGCACCTTAGTTATCGACCGGTCCGAAAGCTCCTTGATGAGTGAAATACCGGATCAAAAGTCTTCCAGTTCATTCAAGTAGACTTTTGCTGCAGCAAGCACTTTCTTTTGCCTTGCACCAGGTATCAGCACTTTTATTGCATTCAGGTGCCTGTCACTGAATTAACTGAACAGGATTTTATAGTCACCATCCAGTGCATGTGCGGCTAATTCCTGAAGCTGAGCTGTACATTCTCCAAAAGCTGAAACTACAACAACAAGCAGTTCGTCGTACCGGGTAATGATGTCTTTTACCTTTAAAATATTTTCCGGTATGGCAACACTGGTGCCGCCAAACTTCATAACTATCATTTATAAATATCTTTTAAAACTTGAATTTCAGTGAATGATCAGTGGATTGCTTTTCTGCAGTTAATGAAAAGATATACTCTACGCGGCGATATGTAATTATTGTCCCCCAAAGGGGATTGTAATCATCATGCTGGTGATTACCGGCATAACCCCTGTAACACCAGAAGTCGCTTCAATTGTTCCGAACAGAACCAATGTTGAATATTGTTTGTAAAGGCTTTTCATTTATGAGGGTGTAAAGCAAATTAAAAAAATCAAATTAACCACTTAACTGTTATTAAATAGAGTCTGTCCATAAAGTCGTTTATTCAAAGAAAAATTGAATGATTTTTTTGATAAACCCACCCCTACACCCCTCCAGGAAGGGGAATATTGGTATTCAATTTTCTTTATCGTCAGTTTATAGACAGACACTAAATAATAAGGTACATAGCATTTTGGGTTGAATATATTAACAATTTGCAGGAAGAATTCAAGGATAAAAACTATAGGCATGCCAACTACCATATAATGTTCCAGGCATTTTTATCAAAAATCAATTCAATTACTGCGTGGGATTTCATTAACTCAAGGCCGGGAGTTGCCTTTGACTCTGGCGCGGAAGTTATTTCCGTGCTAACTTTAATTACTTACAACATTGAATTTTCTTCCCGGGATCAGTAAAGTTGCTTGTTTTCACTTTTCTGCCACAGCCTGAAAGCTTCAAGCGCTTTTTCCTTCATAATCTGTTTTGTTGCCAGTTTTCTTTCTGAATATGGTTTGTTTATTTCGTTGTAAATAAACTGGTCATCAAAGTGATAGCCGGCGGCATCTTCTTTTGTTGTGGCAAACCAAATCCGGTCCATCCGTGCCCAGTAGATGGCCCTGAGGCACATCGGGCAGGGCTCACAGCTGCAGTAAAATTCACAACCCTGTAAATTGTATGTATTGAGTTTTTTACAGGCAGCGCGAATGGCTATAATTTAGGCATGAGCCGTGGGATCATTGGCCTCCGCTACACGGTTTGCCCCATTTGCAATGATTTCGCCATTTTTTATGATAACCGCGCCAAAAGGCCCACCGCTATTTGCATCTACATTTTCGACGGATAACCTGATGGCCTGTTCCATAAAGTCTGGCTTCATATCAATTTATGGATCGGTTCAGGATAAAAATACGCATTAGTTCAGGATTAAGGAAGCTGGGTGCAAACGGGTGGAGAGTTAAGCAGATATTACTCAGCAGATTTTTAAAAGTAGGCGGGAACGCCACAAATGGGCCGGCACTCCTGTAAACAGGATTTACGCAGTTTTCTGCTCTCCTGATGCCCCGGAATTAGCCCTTATCCGGTACCTGGAGTCGGTGGTCATTCCCGCTTGGTACTAAGATAAGTTTTTTTTAAATAAATAAATAAATAAATACACACGTTATGAAATTTTTCGCATACGCAGGCTTTTAGGCGTTACTTCCAGGTATTCATCATCCTTGATGTATTCCATCGCTTCTTCGAGCGAGAAATCAATTTTTGGTGCAATTTTAACGCTGTCGTCCGAGCCTGCCGCACGCATGTTGGTAAGTTTTTTACCTTTTACAAGGTTAATTTCCAGGTCATTATCCCGTGTGTATTCGCCCACTACCTGCCCTTTGTATAAATGCTCACCCGGCGAAACAAAAAATCGTCCCCTATCCTGTAACCTGTCAAGAGCAAAAGCCGTAGCCTGCCCCGTCTCCATAGATACGAGCGATCCTTTGTTACGTTTGGGTATCTCACCCTTATGGCGTTCAAAGCTGCGAAACCGGTGCGTCATCACGGCTTCTCCCGAGGTAGCGGTAAGAATATTGTTGCGGAGCCCGATCAGTCCTCTTGTAGGAATATCGAATTCAAGATGCTGTAAGTCGCCTTTGGGCTCCATTACAAGAAGTTCGCCTTTTCGCTTGGTAACAAGTTCAATGGCTTTGCCGGAGGTTTGTTCCGGCACATCAATAACAAGGGTTTCATGCGGTTCGTACATAACCCCGTCAATCTCTTTTTTAATAACATGCGGACGTCCCACCTGCAATTCATACCCCTCCCGGCGCATGGTTTCGATCAAAATGGATAAATGCAGCACCCCTCTGCCATAAACAATAAATTTGTCTTCAGCATCGGTTTCTTCTACCCGCATCGCCAGGTTTTTTTCAATTTCTTTAAACAACCGTCCCCTCAACTGTCTAGAGGTCAAATATTTACCTTCTTTACCAAAAAACGGTGAGTTATTGATCGTAAAAAGCATGCTCATAGTAGGTTCATCCACTTCAATTCTTGGCAGAACTTCCGGGTTGTCGATATCTGCAAGCGTATCACCGATTTCAAAATCGTTTATTCCTGTTATTGCACAAAGATCGCCGCTTCTTACGCTTTTTACTTTTTCTCTTCCAAGTCCCACAAATACATGCAATTCTTTTATACATACTTTTTTATTAATCCCGTCTCTCTTGCATAGCATATAGTCTTTTCCTTCTTCGAGGTCCCCCCTGAATAAGCGTCCGATGGCTATCCGGCCTGTAAAACTTGAATAATCAAGTGACGTGATCTGCATCTGGGGCGTTCCTTTGTGGTACGGCGCTTCCGGAATCACCTCCAGGATGGTATCTAATAATGGGGTAATATCTGTTGTGGGTTGTTTCCAGTCTTTACTCATCCAGCCATACTTGGATGAGCCGTAAACCGTTTCAAAATCAAGTTGCTCTTCGCTGGCGTCGAGATTATACATCAGATCAAAGACGGCTTCGTGTACTTCATCCGGACGGCAGTTTTCTTTATCCACTTTGTTCACCACCACAATAGGCTTCAGGCCCAGTTCAATAGCCTTTCCAAGCACAAAACGCGTCTGAGGCATGGGACCTTCAAAAGCATCTACCAGCAGCAGTACGCCATCAGCCATATTGAGCACCCGTTCCACTTCACCTCCAAAATCGGCGTGGCCCGGGGTATCAATAATATTGATTTTTACATCCTTGTATTTAACAGAAACATTTTTTGAAAGAATCGTAATGCCCCGTTCCTTTTCCAGTTCATTGCTGTCGAGTATTAACTCGCCGTAGTCTTTGCGCTCATCCAGCGTCTGGCACTGATGAATGATTTTATCTACTAGTGTTGTCTTGCCGTGATCGACGTGGGCTATAATGGCTATGTTCCTGATTGACTGCATGTTATCAAAATTATTGCATGCTTCTGCGCTTTGAAGGCGCAAAGGTACGATTCTTTTATAAAGAAGTAACCACAAGGTTATAATCCGCCAATCTACATTTCGTGATGCTTTAATGTAGTATTTTTAAAAAGGAGCATATTCGTTTATTGTTTAATTGTACTGAGTTCATACATTAAGCTGAATTTCTACTTGCGTTAATATTTCCAAACAATGATCTAGTCACCATTTTTTCATAAACATTCAATAAATCGTCATTTACATTTTCTTCTTTTTGTAATTTTTGAATTATATGTAATGCAAATTGCTGAATAGTCAGAAGTGGTAACACTATGTTTTCACGCATATCAATAGATGCTTTTCCAACGGGGTTTTTTTGCATTAATTGGGTATAATCTGACAGTTTGAGAATCAGTCGTTTTGTAGTTTGGTATTCTTTATGAATGATTTTCCAAAACTCACCAAACTCTTTATCTTTAGCCATGTATTCAGTCAGCGGGAAAAATGACTTTGAAAGTGACATCATGCTATTTTTTATTAGCGTTTTAAAGAAACCAGAATTTTGATAAAACTGTTTAAGCTTGTCGAATTCACCGTTGTCTTCATATTTTTTCAAAGCCGTACCAACTCCAAAAAATCCAGGAACGTTTTGTTTTAACTGACTCCATGAACCAACAAATGGAATTGCACGTAAATCGGAAAAGTTAAATTCTTTTGATTTTGAACGTTTTGAAGGGCGGCTTCCAATGTTGGTTTTTGCGTAATACTTTAATGTGCTCATTCGTTGCAAATAAGGTAAAAACATGGGATGATTTTTAAAATCAACATAAGCTTTATAGCCTGTTGAAGCTAAATCGTTCATAATTTCGGTATCGCTTTTTGTCATAATATTGTTAGCGTTGCTAATCAATTCATTGGAAATACCTGCGCTTAATAATTGTTCAATATTATACTGAGATGAATCAATTGTACCAAAATTTGAACTAATGGTTTGTCCTTGCACAGTTAACTGAATTTCTTCGTCTTCGATTGTTGGTCCTAATGAAGCATAAAACTTATGTGTTTTTCCGCCACCCCGGGCTGGTGGACCACCGCGTCCATCAAAAAAGATAACTGTTATTCCATGTTTTCTGGAAATTTCTGTAAGACCTTCTTTAGCTTTAAAAATAGACCAGTTAGCCATTAAGTAACCACCATCTTTAGTGCCATCAGAATAACCAAACATAATAGTTTGTTTGTTTTTTCTATGTTTCAGATGTTTTATATATGCTTTATTAGTGTAAAGCTGCTCCATTACACTTGATGCATTTTTTAAATCATCAATCGTTTCAAAAAGAGGAATAATATCTGCCGTTATATTGTTTTTAAAACCACATAAATTAAACATAGCAAAGGTTTCCATTACGTTTAAAGCAGTTTGATTGTTGCTTATAATATACCTGTTGGCTCCACGCTCACCATTATTGTATTGAATGGTTTTAATTGCGTGCATTGAACCCAGCGTATCAGAAATCATTTCATCTTTAAAAAGTGATAAATCAACATTCCCATTTACGTTTGAGAGAATTTCAGTTTGTTCACTATCGCTTAGTTCGAAGTAATTTTCAGGGAAAAGGGTGTTGTTGTTTTCTAAAAGTGTACTTACGATCTGAGTGAATACTTTATGAAGAACTCTGCTATCTTGTCTGATATCTAATGTTGCAAAGTGGTAACCAAACAAATGAACTTTGTTTATAAAATCGTTGATTTCTTCCAAAAATAATGATTGATGCTTGGTAATTAGTATTTCTTTAATACGATAAAGTTTATTCCGGAACTCGTCTAAAGGAATTAGTGTGTTAAGTTCGGTATTTACGCTATTTTCAAATAAGCTTTTCTCTAGTTCAAGAATAATTTGCTCAACACCATCAAAAGTCAATCTTCGTTTTAGCGTACGAATGTCTTTATTATAATTTTTAAGGATTCCTTGTTTTAATCGTTTGGCTACATTTAAGGTGATTTCAGTAGTAACAAACGGGTTCCCATCTCTATCACCTCCAGGCCAAAAACCTAAGTTAATGATTTCGTTAGCAATAGGTTTGTTATCAAAAATATTGCTTTGAATATAGTTGTAAACCTTTGAAACAGAATGATAGAATACATTTTCTAAATACCATATTAAACTAACGGCCTCATCATAAGGAGTAGGCTTTTGGTGTTTAAAAAACGGAGTTTTACCAAGCTGAGCCAATAACTTATTAATCATTAATAAATCGTTGTTTTGTATGGCTTTGGTTAAATCAGTGATGATTCCCAATACAGTTCCCGGATAAAATTGAGTTGGGTGAGCAGTTAAAACAACACGAACTTTAAAGTTTTCTAAGTGTTTTTTTAAAGCTTCTTTTTTATTTTCCTGATCGGCGGTTTCTTTACTGTTACGTAAAGTACCTATGCCGTCCATATTATTTACAATAGGGAAAGCTGCATCTTCAATGGCATCAAAAAGTACAACCTGACGTTCAATGTATTGAATAAACCGAAATAATAAATTTATTTTTTCTTTTTCTGAAAGGTTTTCCTGATACTTTTTAAAAAAGGTTTCTATAATTTCTGTAGGATTTTTTCCTTCTGAAAAACCCTTTTTACAAACTTCGTGAAATAAAGGTAATAACACTCCTGTTTTGGTAATAGCATCAAAAGGAAGTGTCATAAAAATACTGTTGTAAATTTGATATTTAGACAGTACATTTTCGTTAAATCGAGTAAGTTTTGGCTGTATGGTCATTGTACCTAATTAAAATAGAGCGGTCTGAAACAGGTGGTCAGTATTTACCGTAATTCAGTGAGTAAATATATGAACGGGGTGTAAAAAGGAGAAGATTTCCGGGTAATATAATTCCGTTCGATGAATTTTTATCCATCAATTCTTTGAGTTGGCATATGAAGTTTTGTGTAAGGTTTACCTCCTTTCCTCACTGGGGTAAATGTACCGTGTATTTCAATTAATGCAAAGATGGCATTTCAGTACACCCGGTGGAATAAATATATTTGGTTGCGAAATGGTTCTTTAAACTGCTGGTAACCGGGGCTGAATATTAACTGTTTCAGCGCCTGAATCTCGTTTGCTTCCCAAACCACAATTCCATCAATAAAAAACGGATTGTCGTGTACTTCTCCTTCCTCCTTCGATCGGCCAATCATAGCCGTTTTAACACCATAAAAATGCAGTATTTGATTATTGCCAGTGTTTAATGAACTTATATCATCAAAATCCGGCATTCCATTCCCGCTGATATCATTTTTAAATATATGCACCAGATAATATGCATGACCCTTATATTTTCCGGATCTTCCAGCCGGATCCGGCCCTTTATCCACTCGTCTTGTAAAGCCGAAAACGAAATCCTTTACCGCATTGATGCGAAGTACACTTTTTAGCAGGAATATTTTACCCGATAGCATGGAGAGAAAACTATCAGCATCGGGATATCGCACAATAAGCAGGTTTTTGCGGTCAAGTTCCGGTATTCCTTCCCATTTTTCCTTTAACACACCCTTGAAATGTACCCTGCCATCCACCTTACGTACATGCGGAAAAGCCAGCATCCCGTACAGGTTATACAACCACGACCGTTTCAGATCAAACCAGTTTACAGCATAAATAGGTTGACCCAAATCAGACTGCCGGTCAGTGGCTGATGGAGTAATATGTATTTTCGTTCCGGAACCTATCCTGACTGATTTGGTAACATTACTCATTTTGATTGGTCTAATACTAAAACAAAAAACAGTGAAATATCTTAAGAAACAATTATCGGTGCAGAAAACTTACATATGAGATGTTAAACCGGAAGGTGCAAGGAACCAAATCCTGTTTATATCCATTACACTAATGTTAATTATGACATTCAAAGTTATTTTTTAACTTCAAACGTCAAAACGCATCCAAATGCCAGAAAATGCCCGGATCCATTACCGTACCTGCAACCTCTGCGAGGCCATGTGCGGCCTGGAAATTACGCACCGTAACGGTAAAATCCTTTCAATTAAAGGTGACAAGGAAGATCCGTTCAGTAAGGGGTACATCTGTCCTAAAGCGGTTGCCCTGCAGGATGTGTATACCGATCCGGACCGGCTGAGAAAACCCGTCAGGAAAACAAATAGCGGCTGGCAGGAAATATCCTGGAAGAAAGCATTCGACCTGGTTGAATCCGGACTGAAGGATGTTCAGAATAAATACGGCAACGACGCCGTAGCCATTTACCAGGGTAATCCGTCGGTTCATAATATCGGCATGATGCTGTTTTCTTCACCTTTTTTTAAGGCGCTGCGTACCAAAAACCGGTTTTCTGCCACCTCCGTTGACCAACTTCCGCATCATTTCGCCTCTCAGTTTATGTTCGGGCATTCGTTTTTGCTGCCCGTACCCGATATCAACCGGACGCAATATTTTTTTGTGCTTGGAGCGAACCCGATTGCATCAAACGGCAGCATCATGTCTGCGTCAGGCATGCCGGACAAAATCAAAGCGCTGCAGGCACGCGGTGGCAAAATGGTAGTGGTTGACCCGAGAAATACGGAAACCGCCCTTAAAGCAGATCGCCACATCTTTATAAAACCCGGTACGGATGTGTTTTTTCTTGCTGCTATACTGCATGTGCTTTTTAAAAACGGGTTGACTGGGCAAGAAAAATTTCCGGAGTGGATAGCAGGTAAAGAAAAACTGAAAGGTATATTCGACCGTTTCAGCCCTGAGCGTGTGGCGGAAATTACAGGAGTACCAGCACAGACTGTCATAACCACAGCCAAGGAATTTGCATCCGCTTCATCGGCAGTATGTTACGGCAGGATGGGTGTATCCACGCAACAGCATGGCACCTTGTGTCAATGGCTAATCAATCTGATCAACATTGTAACTGGTAATTTTGACCGGGAAGGTGGTGCTATGTTTTCTAATCCGGCCATCGACGTGGTTAAATTCAGCGCACCCAACGGCACCATGGACAAATACAACCGCTGGCATAGCAGGGTGCGGGGATTTCCGGAATTCGGCGGACAGCTTCCTGTAGCTGTGCTTGCAGAGGAATGTCTTACAGCCGGAGAAGGACAAATCAAAGCCCTGGTTACGTCTGCGGGCAATCCGGTTCTCTCCACACCCAATGGACGGCAACTGGAGAAAGCGCTGACTACTCTTGACTTTATGGTATCCATTGATATCTATATAAACGAAACCACCCGATTCGCAGATATTATTTTACCCCCGGCGACTGGGCTGGAAACGGCTCATTACGACCTGGCATTTCATGGCCTTGCAGTGCATAATACGGCAAAATATTCACTCCCTCTTTTTAAACCTGTAAATGGCGCCAGACAAGATTGGCAGATATATAAAGAACTTACCCGGAGGATGAAAAAACGGTATTCGTTTGCCGAGAAAATTTCGGATCTGTTTATTACTCCTTCACGGCTGTTGAATCACGGACTTAAAAAAGGGATATACCAGCTCAATCTCCGTAAGCTCAAAAAATACCCACATGGTATTGACCTCGGTCCGTTGAAGCCGGTCTTTCCGGAAGCACTCTATACGCCGGATAAAAAACTACACCTTGCTCCCGACATTTTGCTGAACGGGTTGAGCAAACTATCACTGGAACCTGTACATACCGGCAACAGGGCGCTTTCATTGATCGGACGAAGACATCTGAGAAGCAATAATAGCTGGATGCATAACAGTTTACGACTTGTAAAAGGACCAACCCGGTGCACGTTGATGATCAACCCCGACGATGCAAAAGAAAGAAACATCCGGTCAGGCGACCGGGTAACCGTTACTTCAGAAAACGGAAAAGTGGAGTTGCCTGCGGAGGTTACCGAACAACTTATGCCCGGAGTTGTAAGCATACCCCATGGATGGGGACACCACCGGAGTGGAATGCGTATGAAAACGGCTGAAGCAAACCCAGGTGTGTCCATCAACGATCTTACCGATGATTTGTTTGTGGATGAGATTTCAGGAAATGCAGCTTTCAGTGGAGTAAAGGTGCGTGTCGCCCTGGCAGACTAAGTGTAGCGTGATGTAAAACAGGCATCTTTTTTCAGATGGAACGAAGGGGTCGCTTGCCCGACGTAATCCCGATAGCTATCAGGGATGAAGGCGGGAAGAATCTCATGAATAGTTCTCGTCATTCTGAACGCAGAGAAGAATCTCACGATTATTCTCCTGTCATTCGTGAGACTCTTCCCACCCGACTGTGACATTCTTTTAAATTGGCCGTAAAAAGTTAGTCGTAGGGCGACCCTACGACCAGGACACGGAAGCCCGCCCGGACGCGCCAGATCTGGGTCGCTCTGCAAACAGTAAAATAACCTCATAATCAAGAAAATGAGTTGAAATAAGAAATTTATATGGATATTTATAGATACATATGGATATTTATAGATATATATAGATATATATGGATATAATTAGCAGAAAATTTCGGAGAGGGTACAGAACTCCATTTCAGGATTTTCCCGTTAGGATTTTCCTTACTTGTTTAAC
>JADFHN010000097.1 GCA_022567155.1 Bacteroidota bacterium | reverse complement strand
CACTTGGTCATAAGCCATTGGAAGATAACCCAGGGGATGCGTTCGCTGACGTCTTTACAATAGGATCGGTTCATAAGTGTACGGTCATAAACAAATTCGATAGGGGCGCAATCCTTGAGTTACCATATGGTATTGAGGGATTTGCAAACAACAGACAGCTTGTGAAAGAAGATGGGTCAACAGTGGGAGAAAGCGAAACGCTGGATTTTAAAGTATTGGAATTTTCGAAAGATGACAAGCGGATAGTACTTTCACACACCGCAACATACAAAGATGAAAAACCAAGACCTCCTAAAAAGAAGAAGAAGTCGCATGCGATTGATATGATCAACCAAAATTCGAAAAAAGACACTTTGGGAGATATTGAAGTGCTAACTACACTGAAGGAGCAGATGGAAAGTGGTACCCGTGCAAAACCAGTTTCTTTAATGGAAACGAAGCCGAAGCCAAAAGCGGAAGCCAAAAAGAAGGAGGAAGTAAAAACCGAAAAACCGAAAGCGACAAAAGTTGTTGAGGAAGCAGAGAAAGAAGTGAAGCCAAAAGCTAAAACCGCTAAAGCAAAAGCTAAGAAGGAAACAACAAAAGCTGATGCCGGACCGGAGGCTGCTACTGAAACCGAATCTTCAGAAAAAGGAGAAGCGAAAGCAAAATCAACCGGTAAGAAGCAGACAACACCGAAAGATAAAGCAGCGGCAAAAGCTGATCCAAAAGCAGAAACAAAAGTAAAAGCTAAAGCTAAAAAAACACTTGAAACAGAGGGAGATACAGAAAAAAAGAAGTAAATTTTACCTTCCTACTGGGAAAAAGGCGCCTTGCAGGCGCCTTTTGTTATAGTAGTAGCTTATCATATTATTGTGCAATAAAAATAACATAATCTTTTTATGGACATTGTTTTGATCGGTTGTGGAATGATCGGTGGTTCGATGGTGATGGATCTCAGGCATTCCGAAGAAGCAACACAGGTAGCCGGTATCGATATCAATGAGGATCACCTGAAAAAGAGCCTGGAACTGAATATTATAGACAGGTACGCCGAAATCGAAGATGTAATTCCGGATGCCGGACTTGTAATTCTGGCAACTCCCGTAGATGTATCGGTGGAATTGATCAGCCGCATCCTTGATTGTACAGGAGAGAATACCGTGGTAATGGATGTTGGCTCAACGAAAGGGATGATCTGTGCAGCTGTTGCTAGCCACAGGCACCGGCAAAAATTTGTTGCCAGTCATCCGATCGCCGGTACCGAAGATTCAGGACCTGAAGCCGCAATCATGGGGCTTTTTAAAGAGAAAATCGCCCTTTTGTGTGAGTCACAACGTTCATCAGAAAACGCGCTCAACCGGGTACGTGATGTTTATTCCGCACTGGGTTCGGCGTTGATAGAAATGGATGCCGGCGAACATGACAGGCACCTTGCGTATGTATCACATCTTTCTCATATTTCTGCGTTTACATTGGGGCTGACGGTACTCGATATTGAGAAAAATGAAAAGCATATAAACTTGTTGGCCAGCAGTGGGTTTGAGTCCACCGTGCGGCTGGCAAAGAGTTCGCCGGAAATGTGGGGTCCTATATTCTCGCAAAATAAACATGATATAAAAACAGCCCTGGATGAATATATCAGACATTTAACCATGTTCAGAGACATGATCGTAAATGATGAAAAGGATGAACTTGCAGCACAAATGTTGCGGGCAAATGATATACGAAGAATACTTAAATAGTTTCTTTAAAAAGGATATTTTTCTTTCATTCCATCTATTATAGTCTATTCATTCACATAACGACACATAACAAACTGTGGTTTAGGCAAACCGACGCTCCAACCCCGGAATGTGCGTTGTTTCCAGACTACCCATAAAGCAAGTTACGATCCGGAATATCAGATCGTTTATTTCTTTTTGATTTGAAAGGCGTTTTCTTTTTTCATCTACTGGTTCTGATTAAGCCACACTGATATGGTGGTTTCACGATAAATCCTGGGGATTACAAAATAGTGTGTTTACAAAATTTATTTAAAATCGCTTTGTTTATTGGTTTAAAAGTTCTTTTCTTTGAAGGACAATTACAAAATGAAAAAAATAAACACATATTATTCTTTTAGTTTTTTCTTTTTTTATCTGATCAGGATAAACGGGAGGCCATAGTGTAATATGTAAAAGATATAATGGTTAAGGCCTCCCCAATGGGAGGCTTTTTTTATGATCGATATGGAAGAGACATTAACCGAACTGACAACAAAAAGGGTTTCGATACAAGGAGTTGAAGGGTGTTTTCATCATGTAGCTGCCATGCTGTATTTCGGAAGCGAATTAGAGATCTGGCCTTCATCAACTTTTGAACAATCATTGAATAATGTAAAGGAAGGGAGAACAACCTATGCTTTAATGGCCATTGAGAACTCCATTGCGGGTAGCATTCTTCCTAATTATGAATTGCTTCGTAAGTCAGGATTGAAAATCACCGGTGAAATAAGTATACATATTTCACAGCATCTTATGGCGCTTCCCGGGCAGAACATTGAATCAATAAAGGAACTTCGGTCACATCCTATGGCGATACACCAGTGTAAGGAATTCCTGGCGGGCTATCCGCATATAAAACTGGTAGAATCTCCTGATACCGCATTGAGCGCTAAACAGATAGCCGAAGAAGGCCTTATGCGTGTTGCGGCTATTGCCAGCAATATTGCCGCCGAGCGATATGGACTTGAAATTCTCAGTGAAGGAATAGAATCGCACAAAGATAACTATACGCGGTTCCTTGTGATGTCGGAGAAATCAGTAACACTGGCGGGCGCTGCCAAGGCATCCATTTATTTCCAGACCTCGCATGTAGCAGGAAGCCTGGCAGGGACACTGAATGTGATTGCGTCGTATGGGATAAATCTTTCAAAAATTCAGTCGCATCCGGTTCCCAGCAGAAATATACTTTACGGATTTTATGCTGATATGGAAATTGAGGATATCGGGCAACTACCTGAAATCATGGATGCGCTTAAAGCTCACACCACATGCCTGGAATTGTTGGGTACATACAGGAAAGGAAGCAATTATGATTAATCGTCTGATACCTGTAGCTGACCGCCTTTTGGGTGTGGAGGAGTATTATTTTTCAAAGAAACTGCAGGAGATTGATGAATTGAACCGGAAGGGTGAAAGGGTAATCAACCTCGGCGTAGGCAGCCCCGATCTGGCGCCACCTGAAAATGTAGTCAAAGTACTGATTGCTTCAGCAGAAAATCCGCAAAATCACGGGTATCAGGGATACCGTGGAATTGCAGATTTGCGAAATGCTTTTGCCGCGTGGTACGACAAATATTTCAACGTACAGCTTGATCCTGAAAGAGAGATTCTTCCGCTGATGGGTTCAAAAGAAGGCATCATGCACATCACCATGGCTTTTGTCAACAAAGGAGATGAGGTGTTGGTGCCAAATCCCGGATATCCCACCTATGCTGCTGCAGCAAAACTTTCAGGAGGAACGGTAAAAACATACAATTTATCAGAAGAAAACGGGTGGATACCCGATTTGAAAAATCTAGGTAAAACAAATCTATCAAAAGTGAAACTCATGTGGATCAACTATCCGCATATGCCTACCGGAGCCATTGCTAACCGTGAAGATTTAAGGAATCTGATCGCATTTGCCTATAAAAACAATATCATCCTGGTGAATGATAATCCGTATGCTTTTATTCTCAACGAAACACCACTGAGTTTACTCGAAAATCGAACTGGTGAGGATCATGTTGTCGAACTCAACAGCCTGAGCAAGTCACATAACATGTCCGGCTGGAGGGTAGGAGTGGTTGCCGGTAACCCCAGGTTGATTGACCGGATAGTGCAGTTTAAAAGCAACATGGACTCCGGCATGTTTTTACCCATACAGATGGCCGCCACACGTGCTCTGGAGGAGAAATCGGATTGGTATGAAAAACAAAACCGAACGTATGCAAAGCGGAGCGTCTTCGCACGTGAAATTGCCACATTGCTTAATTGCAGCTATGCCGAAGTTACAGCCGGTATGTTTATCTGGGCCAAAATACCGGCAGAATGGGATTCTGCGGAATCACTCAGCGACAGTATCCTGCAGGATGCAAGGGTATTTATCACCCCCGGTCAGATATTTGGCTCACAGGGCCGGAGGTATATCCGGTTGTCGTTATGCAGCCCCAAAGAAGACTGGCAAGCCGCATTAAAGCGAATTAGTAGTATAAGAAAAGAAATTAAAGATCAAAAGCGAAAGAGAGCATGAAATTATCAACAATAAAATTATTCGATAATAAGCCAATGATCATTGCCGGTCCCTGCAGTGCGGAGACGGAGGAACAACTGATGGCTACCAGTAAAGCTTTGGCGGCATCCGGAAAAGTAAGTATGATCCGTGCCGGCATCTGGAAACCCAGAACCCGGCCCGGCAGCTTCGAAGGAGTGGGCGTTCCCGGGTTGGAATGGATGAAGGCTGTAAAAGAAGAAACCGGCTTGCCGGTAACAGTTGAAGTAGCCAACTTCAAGCACGTTTTTGAAGCACTGAAATATAAAATAGATGTTTTATGGATCGGAGCACGCACAACCGGCAACCCGTTTTCTGTGCAAGAAATAGCTGAAGCACTGAAAGGTACCGATGCAACAGTATTTGTAAAAAACCCTGTAAATCCTGACATTGATCTGTGGGTGGGAGCGCTGGAGCGCCTGCATAAATCAGGCATCAGCAAACTAGCGGCAATACACCGTGGATTTGGCAGTTATGGCAAGTCGAAGTACCGCAACGACCCACATTGGCAGATACCAATCGAGCTGAAGCGTAGAATACCGGAGTTGCCAATCGTATGCGATCCGAGTCATATATGTGGTAACCGTGTGTGTTTGCCTCAAATTTCCCAGCGAGCGCTGGACCTTGATTTTGCCGGGTTGATGATCGAATCACATATAAACCCAGACGAAGCCTGGAGCGACAAAGATCAGCAGGTGACGCCCGAAGACCTTGAAACGCTTCTCAATACCCTTGTGCTTCGCACGCCTGAAATTCAAAGTGAGATATTAAGCCATACACTGGAAACATTGAGAAATGAGATCAATGAAATTGACGATGAATTGTTGCACCTACTCAGCTCACGGATGAAAGTTGCTGATAAATCGGCGTATATAAACGAAATAATGGTATTACGATACTGCAGAATGAAAGATGGAATGAGATCATTGAAAAAGCCAATACCATAGGAAGTAAAATCGGGTTGTCCGAACAATTTCTTGAGCGGTTTCTGAAAGCGGTGCACCAGGAGTCGATCAACCACCAGAATGAAGTTATGAACAGAGCGGCTATCAACAAATCCTGATATGAATTTTATTTTACATTCCGGTACTTAACCTTACATCCGGGATGTTACAGGTACTGAAATCGGTTTGTGTTTTGTGCTGTTTCATAAGACTTTATTGATCGTATATTGCTTATATATAATTTATTTTGTTTATTCGCAACATGAGAATCAGAAAGAACTTGAATATTGAGAAAGAAGCGGAGACCATTTTTCTTGCTGAAATAGCAAGTGCATTAAGTCATCCTGTCAGAATTGCAATATTACATTATGTAAATTCAAAAAAAAAATTATGCAATAAAGACTTGGTTGAAAATTTCACATATAGTCAACCTAGTATATCTCAGCATATTAAAAAATTAAAAGATGTTGGGTTATTAAATGTTACATATTCTAATAGATTTTCTATTTATAAAGTTAATAAAGAGCTGCTAAAACAATATAGGAGCAACCTTAGAAACATTTAATTTTTTTAAATAAAATATAAGCTATTGACAATATGGCTTAACCGAAACATCACGCATGACACGTCACTGGTGTAAGTGATAGATGTGTATATTCCGGAGTAGGAGAAGTTAGTATTTATGTTTCATCAAAAGCTCATGGTAAGAGAATAGGCACTTAGGCGACAACTTTTACCAACAGGTTGTTTAAATCGGAAGTTGTTTATGTATTATCCCGCATAGCGGCTTTTTTTCAGGCTAGTACTAAAAAAATATAGATTCTCTTTTGTTTAAACAACTCATTAAATTTTCAGAGGGAAATAAAATACGTGATTTTCAGATAGTTTTTTTCCAATTTGACAGTAATATGGCATTGCGAGGTCGATATTATATGTTTTCGTGACTATATATGTTCAATATGCAAATTAAAAATATAAATTAATAATGGATATATAGGTCTATATATCTATATTACGATTGATTACAGACTCAAGATCAATTCAAACAATAATTCACTAAAAAACATGGAACCAGCAAAAATACATTTCGTAAATACGGATAAGTCCGAGTTTTACACCACATTGAAAGAGAGAGTTGATGCCTATTTCTTGAAAAGGGGCATTACACCCTATGCCAATACTTTTATGGTATTTAAAATAGTCTTTTTCCTGGCAGGATTAATTGGTACTTATTTATTTCTGATACTTGCAAATTCAAGTCTTCCTGTTACTTATTTATTATGGGTCCTTCTTGGGTTCAATACGGCTTTTGCAGCAGTAAATATCGGCCATGACGCCCTTCATGGAGCTATTTCCAGCAACCGAAAAGTCAACACTGTGTTGGGCTACATATTTGATGTGGCTGGAGCCAATGCCTACGTATGGAAAATAACGCATAATCAGATACATCATACCTACCCCAATATTCAGGGCTTTGATGAAGATATTAATATAAGCCCTCTTATTCGTATTACGCCTCATCAGAAAATGCGAAAGATTCATCGATACCAACATTGGTATGCATTGTTTTTGTATTGCCTGACCTCGCTTACCTGGGTTTTTATTAAGGACTACAAGAGATTTTTCCAAAAACGGATCGCAAATTATGAAATTAAGAAACCACCCGGGTATCAGTATTTCAATTTGTTTTTCTTCAAAGCTTTTTACTATACAACATTCCTGGTACTACCCCTGATCCTGATTGATCATGCCTGGTGGCACATTCTTTTGGGTTTCATAATTATGCACTTTTTTGAAGGATTCTCATTAGCTATGATCATTCAATTGGCGCACATGGTAGGCGGACTGGATTTCCCAATTCCAAATGAAAAGGGTGAGATAAGAAATTCATGGGCTATTCACCAATTACGGACCACAGCTGATTTTGCCAGAAATAACCCCTTGGTAAGCTTTTTCTTTGGGGGTTTGAATTTTCATATTGAACATCATCTCTTTCAACAAGTTTGTCATGTACATCATCGTGCACTTTCCAACATTGTCAAAAGCACCACAATGGAGTATTCATTACCATATCATGATATTCCCACGTTGGGCGGTGCGGTGCTTTCGCACTTGCAATTCCTTAAAAATAGAGGCAGGAATGAACATTCTAATGTGTCGTATTAGATAGTCATGGAAAAAAATGTAAAAGAATACTGACATTGGCGGCGAAAAATTAGTTAGAAAATGGAATAATTTAAAAGGAGGGGAATAAAATGGGTTTAATGGACAAAATGATGGACAGTATGATCAATAAAATGAGTCCTGAAGAGAAGGAAAAGATGATGTTGCAAATGATGCCTGAAATGATGAAAAAAGCAGACATCAATATTCTTACGGCTAATATACTGGAGGAAATGGGCAAAATTATTACGCTTTATGGCGTTTACAGCCTTATTGCAACAATTGTGAAAGACCCGCTACTAAAAGAAAAATTTGGCGATATGCTGAAAAGCATGAAAAATAAAATGACTGAAATGATGACTGAAATGATGCCAATGATGATGCCAATGATGAAAGAGCTGATGCCCAAAATAATGTCAGGTATGATACCAATGATGTCAGGCATGGTAAAGGAAATGACCGAAATGTGTGAGTGTGTGATGGCCGATATGGAAGACAACTTTGAAATGAAAAAGACAATGGGCGAAATGATGTTTGCCATGTGCCCTGAAATGGCCGGAAAAATTATTCCTGAGGAAAAAAGGGTCAGAATTTGTCAAAAAAATGGAAAAATCGGTACTGACTGACAGAGGAATTGCACTTAATAATAAAAATTTAACAGAAATCAACAATTAAGAAATAATAACAACAGGAGGAAATACAATGGGACTAATGGACTCAATGGTAAAATTGATAAAAAAAGAAAAAAGAGAAGAAATTAGGCTTAATAGACAAAAAGTAGGCTAAAACCTTTATAAGATTCTGATATTCATAGCTTTGGGACAAATGAAAGATTATGAATAAAAAAAGTTAACAAAAAAGAGATTTTAATTAGGTGTTTTATTTTCAGTTTCATTCCGGCTACTATTTTTCTGGTAATTGGATACTTTGTTCTTTTTTCTTCCAGTAAGGCAGAAGGAAATATACAAAAGTTTGGTCAAATTTTGGCAATCTGATTTTTCATTATTCCCTTGTTTTTTCCAATTTGTGGTGCCTATGTGACTGTTTCTGGTTTATGTCCTATGTAAAAAATGATATAAAAAATGGAAATGCCGACTGAGAGATAACTTTAAGCAATTAATATTAAACACCGTCGCCTATTAATGCACCAGACTGTGTGAAACTGGCGTTGCAGTGAACGCCGAGGGCAGTGGCGCGGAATTAGGGATATGAAGTTTCTAGAAAATATTAACTAATAGAAGGTTTGGATTAAGTAAGCTCGTCGCTACTGAGCTTGGGCTGATATACGAATCATTCAAAATAACTAAAGAAAGGAGCAGAACATATGAGACCTGAAAATTTTATGGATAGTGGAATGTGGATATTCCCTATGATAATGATGGTAATAATGTTACTGGTTGTCTTCGGAATTTTCGGGCGACGAGGAGGTTTCAGACCGCCGTGGTCGCAAGGTGCTGGCAGGCATCATAGCGAAAGCCCAGACTCAGAAACGCCTTTGGAGATACTAAAGAAACGATATGCTAAAGGTGAAATCACTAAAGAGGAATTTGATCAGATGAAAAAAGACCTCTAGATTGGCAGCCCGAAGAGGGTTTCCAGCGTAACCGGATAAACAGGAAAAGAGTGCATTGACCTAACAAGAGTGCATTTTATAACCCGCGCTTGCCGTTGACACTATGCGCCAAATCTGGCGTAAGTCTTCCAGCCTTTTCCGATAGTTATCATGATCGTGATAGCGAGACTTGTGACAGGAAAGCTAATAGCTGATAGCTCAAAGCTAAAGGTTAAAGGTAAACGTTATTCGAATTTCGAGCAGTCGAATATCAAATCAGCAATTCAATCAATAAATCAATAAATCAATTTTGGTACAAGTCAGGTTTAGGCTATCCCAATAGTTATTGTTATCGGGACCAGCACCGGGACTGGCGCCAGGGAGAGGCCAGAGCTGTGTTATAAATTACACTTAATAAAAAACATCTACTCAAAACAGTGTCCCAGTCTTTCGGCAATGAAGTCCGTGATTGCATCAGCACACCAGGGACATTGATTCGGGTAAAGTGGGGCAATCGCATCCGCAGGAGATACATATTACTTTCAATTTCGTATCCGGAACATATCTATTTGGTTCCGATTAGCTTGCGAACCAAATGTACCCATGAAACTAATCGCCTAAAAAGTAAACCGTATCCCCAGTGATATTGTTCTGGTTGAGAAATATGTATTTCTTCTTTCAATGCCCGGAACCATAGGATCATTACGATACCAGTAATATTGTGAATCCATATACCTCACCTCAGGGTCCACACCGCTATATCCGGAAAGAGTGAACAGGTTTTGGCCTGTGATAAAGATCTTTGCTTCAGAAATACCAAGCTTTGAAATGTTTGGCAGGCGGTATCCGATGGTAATATTATCCAACTTTAGATAGCTTGCGTTCTCCACTTGAAGACTGCTCCGGACTGCACGTTTTAAGTTAGGATTAAAATTCTCTGTTGTGACCACATTCCAATTTCTCACCGTAGTGGATTCCAGATTCTCGTAAAGTGCCCGGAAATCGCTGTAAAGATCGTGACCGAAAACTCCTCTAAAAAACATATTGATCTCGAAATTTCCTGCACTTATGGAATGTCCCCAACCAAGTGTCCAGCCAGGCAATGCATTCCCGACTACCATTTGATCAGCATCGCAATAACAGAAATTACCATCCCCGTCTAAATCAGCGAATTGCGGAGTACCATCGGGATATATCCCAATATAAACGGATAGCCAAAAATCCCCAAGGGGTTCATCTTCCTTGGTGCGAACAATTCCAAAAGAACTGCTTCCAACTCCAAAGCGACCACGATATAAAACACCATCATCTCCAAATGAATACTCATCGTTTGATAAACTAATGACCTTAGTATTGTATGTTGCGAACATTAAATTGGTGGTATAATTCAAAGTTGTGGATTTCACCAAATCCCATTTTATAGAGAGTTCTATACCACTGTTTCTAAGTTGTGCCACATTCACATATGTCGTCCAAGACAGATTGGGAGGTACAGGAGTACGCACTGGAAGAATAATATCTTTGGTATTACGCTGATACCAATCAAAAGAGCCATAGATCTTACCATTCATTACCGCGAAATCGAAACCAATATCTACTTCATTGGTTCTTTCGCTACCAAGATCCTGATTCTCATTGTTTATTACTTGATAACTGGGTTCATAACTACCATCCATGTAAGTATATCTTCCTTGACCAAATCTTTGAAGCGATAAATAGGAAGATTCGGGAATCCTTCCTGCACTACCAACGCTTATCCTGCCAACTAGATAATCAAAGGCTCCAATGTCCATGAGTTCGTTCAATCGTGCCCCAAAGCTAAGAGCTGGGAATAGCTCCCACTTATTGTTTTGCCCAAGCCTTGAAGAACCCTCATACCTGGCGCTGGCATTAATGAAGAAGTTGTTATTGAAATTCATGTTGAGTATTCCATAAAATGCAACCAGTTTATGCGAACTGGCATTACTGTTCACATAACCCAATCCATTGTTAAAATCCTGGGCTGCGCTCATATTATTGTACAGAAATGCATCGGTCAGGAAATTTCCTCCCTCTATCTCAAACTGCTCGTCCCGGAAATCCTGGTATGAATAACCTCCTGCAAGTGAATAAGCCCATTTTGGAGTTTCGCGCTGAAGATAGATCCTGGTATCGGCAAAATTTGTTGTACCCTTAACTGTGGATCTGGAGGCAAATCCATTATCCTCGTACCCACCTCCAAACTTGAGTGTAGATGGGAAATACTGTCCATTGAGATCATTAATCGTTTGACTTGAAATAGTTAATGATATACCCAGCCCCTTGACAAGACTTCCCAGGTCAAACTCTCCATTTAAGCTTCCTGAAATTGTTGATTCTTTATTGTCATTCACGGCCTGTTTAGCAATAGATACGGGGTTCAAGTAATCATAAATATCCCTTTCAGCATATCCGCCAATATCGGTTAAACCCGCCGTACCATCAAATCGCACAGGCATAGTAGGATTACTACTAACCGCATATGTAAATACATCATTAAATCCCAACTGTTTTTTATCATTGGTTGAGGCCAGCATCACTCCGATTTTAGCCTTGTCCTTTAAAAAGTTCTGGCTAAGGTTAAATCTGGCATTAAGTCGGCTTAAGCCCGTATTTATCGCAATACCCTCGATATCTCTATAGTTTAAAGAAGCGTAATAACTGGTGTGGTTGCTTCCCCCGGAAAGCGATAAGTTGTGAACCAGTGAAACACCCGTACGGGTTACTTCGTCCAGCCAATCCGTATCGTAGCCAAAATCAACGGCACCAAACAATCGGCGATACTCCTCCGCTTTCATAAATGAAAGATTTTGTTGAATCTTATCAAAAGACACGGCGCCTGAATAGCGTGCTTTAAACTTTCCCTCTCCCGTTTTTATTTTAATGAGGATCACTCCATTACCTCCCCTGAGACCATAAATCGAAGAAGCTGCCACATCTTTCAGGACCTCAATAGTTTCTATATCAGCCGGATCAACAGATGACAGAGAGGCTCCCGGGAAACCATCAACTACAATCAACGGCTCCGCAGAACCGCTAATAGTCTGGACACCCCTGAGCCTGGTAACAAATTCTCCATTCGGATCTCCCCCTGGCTTCGCAATTATAAGTCCGGCAACTCTTCCCTGAATAAGCTGCAAAGGGTCATTAATCAATCCACGATTGAAGTTCTTTTCATCAATACTCACAATCGCATTTGAAGAACCTGGGAAATCATCTAAGATTTTTAATTCGGGTTGGAGAGTAAAATCTATGACTGACCTGGATCGAATAGGAATTTCTTCTGTATAGTATCCTGCGGATGAAAATACAAGGACTCCTTCAGCGGATGCCTGGAGAATATATTGGCCGTTACTGTCTGTTATTGTGCCGATGGAGGTACCTTTTTCTAATATACTGACACCAGGCAATGGTTCATCTCCATTACCGGTAATTTTACCTTTGATCGTAATTAATTTTTCATCCTGGGCAAGCACTGATCCTGTGTATATAGATAAAGTGAATACAAGAATGATTAAAAACAAAAACCGGCCTCGATCACTCATTGTTTAGTGGGGGATAAGATTATGGAATTTAGTGTTTTTACAGGTAGAACCCAAGAAATTCCCCAAATCTGGCGTAAGTCTTCCAGCTTTTCCCGATAGTTATCATGATCGTGATAGCGAGACTTGTGACAGGAAAGCTAATAGCTGATAGCTCAAAGCTAAAGGTTAAAGGTAAACGTTATTCGAATTTCGAGCAGTCGAATATCAAATCAGCAATTCAATCAATAAATCAATAAATCAATTTTGGTACAAGTCAGGTTTAGGCTATCCC
>JADFHN010000157.1 GCA_022567155.1 Bacteroidota bacterium | reverse complement strand
AATATATGGAATTCCAGATATTTAACCTATGTCATCAGGGGTAATTTGCATCGTATCAACCGGGCCGGCTACTTGCCAGGTTCGTTGTGGCTGTGTGTGTGTGTTTCCGTTGTTCCGGGCGAATCATGGCCTGACAGTACATGGATGTTACACAGGCTTACCCCATTCAGCCACGTGCCGGGCCGGTATTCCCATCATTATAGCTTTTTTCATTTTTGCCAGGAGGCGGCTTCCTGGAATTGGTTTACCGGAAAATAGTGCCACAAAGACGGTCGCAATGAGCCAGGATAGCAGTCTGGACTTCCGTTTGCGTTCCCCTCCCCTGTCCTTAAAGAATCTCGTTGCCAGCAACTTAATCGAATACAGGATCCGGTAATCATTGATAATCGGGTGAGTTTGAAGCCGCTCCCGATAGGTTATCGGTGCACCTTCGACAATGGCTGTTGCGCAGAGTTTTCCCGATAGTACTGCCGGTAAGATACCCTCGCCCGTTAGTGGCTGCGCGAGGCCGAGTGCATCACCAACCAGGAACACATTGTCTGCCTGGCAGGACGTGAGATGCTTCGTAGCAAAGCTAACGTAGCCGTGACCCTTCATACTGTTTAGGATAGGGCGGGATGAGAGCGGTATAGTTCCCTTGGTACCATTGCCTTCGAAGAAGGCCCGGGCTTTGTTCCAGGCAGGCAGGACTTCCCTTGCCACCCTGGTGCCGGTCCCTATATTCAACCACTGCGACTTCGGGATATTCCAGGAATAGCCCTTCATATCATCGTGGAGCAATATCTCCGGTTCCCCGTCCTCGCCGGCACGACAAGCAGCAATTTCCTCCAGGTTTCCTTCGAATTCTTTCTCCTGGGTTCCACAAAAAGATTTCTCCTTTATCGGGAACAATGCCCTGGCCACCGGGCAGTGACTGCCACCAGCGCCTATCAGGTACTTTGCACGAAACCGTTTATCGATTACCCAGTACCCTTCGCCATCCTGTTCGATCTGCCGGACATTGTATCCCTCAATAGTCTCAACTTTACTCCACCGAAGGAGAAAATCATCGAACTCGTAGCGACGGATAAAATAACCTTTTGATGCCAGGGTGTATTTTCTCCCTTGAAAGTGGATCCGGGTCTTGTTCCACTCCCATAGGCCCAGCGGATATTCTTTGGGCGAAAGCTCGAGAATGTCCCAGATCTGTGGAGTGAGCCATCCGGCGCAAAGTTTGACGCGGGGGAAATTGGCTCTATCCAGCAACAGCGTATCGACTCCATTTTTAACTAAAATAGAAGCGCAGGCACTTCCGGCAGGGCCGCCACCCACTATTATGACATCATGTGTTGGAACAACTTCCACGACAAGGTAACAATAAATAAATTACTGCCTGATACCGAATATACGGAGTTCCATCTATTTAACCTATGTCATCAGGGGTAATTTTCATCGTATCAACCGGGCCGGCAATGCTTGTCAGATTCGATGTGGCTGTGTGTGTGTATTTCAGTTGTTCCGGAAAATTTATGATCTGAGAGTGGTCGTTGGGTGCCTATACGATCAGGAAAGTCAAATGCAAGTGGGTGTCAAACGAAGGACGTAGCGTATGTACGGTTGTTGCTCATAATGTACCGCAGCCTTACTGCGCGGCATTAGTGCTTAATTGTTGGGTGGCGTTTTATACATTTTTGATTTTAGATATCATACTTTCATAAAACCTTTTGCCTTAACTTCAATACCTCTATTGACCTTTATGCAAACTCTGATCATTTCAATACTAATGAGTGATATAGAGATAAAAAGAATCATTCCCAACAAGGGTAAAAAGTACAGGTAATATTGTATTGTATTATTGATTTCATAATAATTATGATCAATTCGCATGATCCCTTTGATGAGCCCAATGATTCCCATTAACACCCACAAAAGAATTAAAGTGTTGTTTAGTAGTTTGACTCCAAGTTTAATTCTGTATTCTGATTTTTGACTTGCAGATTTATATATGGAAAACCCTGCAACAAAGACTAACATAAGTTGTACCCCTATCATTGATCCCATGGCGTGTATTACAATAAAATAAGTTCCGTGTACAATGAGGTTAAATTGAGGAATTGCAAACAAAATACCGGTACCAAATGAAACGATGGTCCATAATTTGACTGATCGAAACAATGTTTCCAATACTGATCTTGAAGCCATTTCCTCCTTTGCTTTAATTTTATAAGCCCTAAAATGTTTTACAAACGAAAACATTCCAATCATGCTTGCTATGAAGGCAAGTATTTTAAAAAAATGGGGTTGTGGAGAAACGTAATGATGATGGCCAAAAGTGAATAATAAACTAAAAACAGCAATTGCGTACAGCCAATTTTTTCTTAGAGGTTTTGGGTCTTTTTGTAATACAAAAACTCCTAAACCATATAGAAAGGCATTTAATCCGGCAAAAAATGTATCAATGCCATGCCATTGAAGCGTTAAGTCTTTTACAAAATTGTTTCCTATTGATGGGATGAGCCAGGCTAATGATTCTGTTAAACCAATTAAAATAAAGATACTCCCAAAGCCTATCAGCCATGATCCCTCCGGAGACTTTTTGAAAAGATAGCTGAACTTTTTAAAAAGGAGGAAACACATAATAACTATCGAAAGAATCAGAGGTATTGAAAACAAAGGAGGCCATGAAAAATATTCCCGTCCAGAAAATTTTCCAAGAACAAGACTCAAGCCAGCACCGCTAATAAAAATAAGCAATAATGAAAAACTTAAGTTTGATAGTGAACTTGTATTTTTTTTACCTTTTTCAAAAGTTATAAAACTAATCCAGCCCTGTAATCCAGCCAGAACTCCAACAATCGGCAGGAGCGTGTGTAATGGTCTTAATCTCTCAAAAGGTAAAATTGAATGATTAATGTCTGGAAATGCAACTATAAAACTTGCCAACAAGCCAACTATACTCGTTAAAATGAATGTGCATGCGGCTAAAATAAAAAATGGCAGACTGGCCCTTTTAGCATTTTCTTCATCAAAAATCATTATTCTTTCCAAATGGATTGGCGGTAAAACTTTTCAATGGATATTCTCCTAAACTGTTAACGTGTTCTAAATACTGGATTAACTTTTTTCTTTCGGTTTTGGAGAGCTTCAAATCAGGCATATTTCGCAAGCCGTTTTTCAGAACATAGTCAAGATATTCCTTCCCTCCTTTGCTATACGTGTTGGTTAAATCCGGTCCTATATGACCTCCCAAACCAAAGATTGAATGGCAGGCAGAACAATTTTTTGACCGCCATATTTCCACCCCATAATCTTCTTTTGAAACAGCATCTTTATTACCGGCAGACAAAATCACAGTGGTAGCCACTATGAGGTTATAAAAAATTAAGATTAATATTCGTTTTAATGAGGTCATGATTTATCCTTTAGATCGCAACAAAGATAAATTTGATTTGGTTTCCGTTGTTCCGGATGAATTATGGCCTGAGAGTACCTAAATGTAACGCAGGAGCCAGATTATCAGGCAGCTCTTGCTGCGGTTTAACGATCTTGATAAAATGCGTTTTAATGCATTTTATCTCATGTTATACCCTTTTATCTTTTGGCCAAGATAGTCATATTCATATTCTAAATATTCGGGTGTAGAAGTGCTATCAACAAGAATAAGCCCATCCCAAACACTTCTAATGTTTTTCAA
>JADFHN010000156.1 GCA_022567155.1 Bacteroidota bacterium | reverse complement strand
CTAGTGTCGTGTCAATCGTATTGTGTCGGGTAAGTCGCTGAAATTTTTATTCCGGACAATGCAAAAAATATGAGCATAGCCATAGCTACGTGAGTATTTTTTAAAGCAGTCCGGGGCAAAAAGAACAAGGCTTGGCCCGGCTAAAGTATGGTTGACACGACACTAGAGACATTCAAGCCTCTGATTCTTATCTTCCTTTTCATCTCAGGTGTGTCCGTAATCGCTACAATAGAAGGCGGACAAATCAACCCAATGAAATGGATGAACTACTTCATGGCAGGCTTCTTCATTACCTTTTCCTTCTTCAAGTTTTTAGACCTTCGGGCCTTTGCTGATAGTTATTCTATGTATGATTTACTTGCAAAGAGGGTAAGGACTTATGGTTTCGTTTACCCTTTTATTGAGTTAGCCCTGGGAATTGCGTACCTGACGCATTTTGCACCCAGTAGCACTTACATAGCTACAATAGCAGTTATGGGTTTCAGTAGTTTAGGTGTAATACGGAGCGTACTTAACAAAAAGGAAATTAAATGTGCTTGCTTAGGCGCAGTATTCAACTTGCCAATGACCACTGTAACTATCATTGAAGACCTGTTAATGGTGGCAATGGCAGTTTTGATGTTATGGACAACATAAAAAATGGGAATAAAGAATGGCACACAACAAAAAATAAGCGCCATCAAAACGGGAGTTTATTAGGTCGTTGTATGTCATAAAATGAAACCGATAAAATTTATACCGCACTCAATAGTATTAGCCTCATATCTGATGAGGCCTAGGCTGACATGCGGGAGTTATTTGAACCTGTTGTTCTAAATGCACTAAGATTGAGAATTTAAAGAAATTTATACAAGTAAAGTTGAGCTAAATTATGTCCAAGTTTGTCGAAACAACCACTTCCTTTCTAATCTCTGATCTCTCTGGATACACTGCTTTAACTGAAACTCACGGAGATTTTTTAGCAGCTAAATTATTAGACAGATATACTGAAATTGTTTACAGTATTGTAAAGGAAGATATTATTCTTGTTGATACAATTGGGGATGAGGTATTATTAACTTCAGTTTACCCTCAATTCCTATTAGAAGCCGCTATTGATTTGCAGCATATTACAGAACAAGAACCCAATTTTCCTTCTCTTCATATAGGCCTTCATTGTGGTAAAGTACTTGAAAGGGGCGGAAAGTACATCGGAATTACACTTAATCTCACTTCAAGAATATCCTCTCATTCTCGAGGTGGACAAATCTTGTGCTCCCAGGACTTTAAGGATGTCATTGAAAATAAAGAAAACTTTAGCTTCATAAAATTGGGAAATATCCGATTTAAAAATGTAAGAAAACCTGTCACGGTTTTTGAATTATACTTAGATTCAGACAGAAAAAGACTATCAGTAGATCCAGTGTGTAAAATGCAGGTTGATATTGAAAATCCACCCGAAAAGATACCTTTCAAAGACAATACTTATTATTTCTGCTCTCATGAATGTGCTAAATTATTTATCAAATCTCCTGATGACTTTATAAACTTTTCCTGATTGTTTGAAGGGCAGAATGGAGGAGCATATTCACCCACCAGTCTTCGCAAGGTATTTAATCGAGCAAGAATAAGGACAGGAGTAAAAACCCTGGCGACCGTACACACACTACGGCATTCTTTTGCAACCGCAGCGGCGGACCGCCATTTATTAGAAAAGGCACCAACTTGAGGTACATTCAGCAGTTGCTTGGACATACAAGCAGTAAAACGACAGAGATCTATATAACCAGTCCTCTTGACATTTTGATGAATAAGGGTAAATTTGAAAGTGAAATAACGCTCATAAAGTGAGCGGTTCAAACAAGTTGGCAACAAGCTGAAAAAATAATTATTATCTAATTATATGTAACCCACATAAGCAGGGAATCGTCTTCTCTCATGTTATTTAATATATAATAGAAAAATAAAGAGATGTATCAAAAAAATAAAAAAAAATTACGAATTACCTTATTGGCTGTAACATTTTTAATGTTGGCACAAGTTCAGGGTGTGAGAGCACAAGAGAATGAAGTTTCATTATTTAGTATAGAACAATTTACATTTAAAGCCGAGAATGGAGATGATATTAAAGCCGAGAAAGGCATACTATATGTACCTGAAAAACGAGATAATTCAAAAAGTAGATTAATACCAATTAATTTTGTCAGATTTAAGAGTTTTTCTAAAAAACCAGGATCACCAATAGTTTATTTGGCAGGTGGTCCGGGAGGGTCAGGCATTCAAGTGGCCCGTGGTGCGTACCATTCATTATTTAAGCCAATGCTAGAAGTCGCAGATGTAATTGTATTCGATCAACGTGGAACAGGAGAGCAGAGTATGGTTTGTCCAGACAAAATCTTTTTACCGATGGATAGATCTGCAAGTCGTAATGAAATGTTAGATATTTTTATTAAAGGATCAATGAAATGTAAAGAATACTGGGAAAGTAAAGGGTATGATTTAAGTGGCTATACCACAGTAGAGAGTGCTCATGATGTAGATGATTTAAGGAAGGCATTGGGGATTAAAAAAATTAGTCTAATCGGGTCAAGTTATGGAAGCCACTATGCACTTGCAATCTTAAAATTACATGAAAACAGTATTGATAGAGTTGTTATTGCAGGAATAGAAGGGTTAAACCACACACTAAAACTCCCCAGCAGTTATGATCGTCATCTTGATGATCTTAATACTCTCGTTCAATTGGACCCAATGTTAAGTGCCAAAATCCCAGATTTAAAAGAAATGTTAAGCGAGGTCCTTCAACAACTTGAAAAAGAATCAAAACACGTTATAATTGTTGATAAGAAAAGTGGAGAGAATATTGAGGTCGTTGTTGGAAAATTTGAAGTTCAATTATTAATCTCTTCGCTATCAGGTAGAAGATCTTTGGGAATTATTCCTGCCATGATTTACAATATGCACCGAGGTGATTTTACAGATTTAGCTACAATGATTAACATGCTTAAAAGAAAAGGGCTATCACTTTCTGCGATGACTGTTATGATGGATGGTGCTTCAGGTGCCTCAAAAGCAAGACTAAAACAAATTAGCAATGAAGCAAAAACGAGCCTCATGGGTCAGGTTATGAATTTTCCTTTTCCAGAGGTTGGCAATGCATGGGGTGCTCCAGACTTAGGAGATGCCTATCGTGCCAATGTTATATCAAAACGCCCAGTTCTAATTATTAGCGGAACAATGGATGCGCGAACCCCAATTATAAATGGTGAGGAAACTGCAAAAAGACTCTCTAACAGTCAACAACTAATTGTTAAAGGAGCCTACCACCCTCCGTCATTTACTGACAAGAACATTCAAGAAAGAATCATTAATTTTCTTAAGGGACAACCATTTTCAACCTTGCCAATTGAGGGGTCTAAAATTAACTTTAAGGCAATTGATTAAGTTTTATTGAAAAAAAGAAGAAAGAGAAATATCTGAAACGCATGAATGAAAAAGCCAGTTGCCAACAACGTATAACGTCCATTGCTTCTGATTTTCCTCATCGGAAAATCCTCGAAAGTGGAAAATTTGGTTATTTTTAAACAGATTAATTAAAACGTTCCGCAACGGAACGTTATACAATACCGTTGTGTGCCATACTAAATGAAAACGGATAACCTCTACATAAAGAATATGGTGTGCGACCGCTGCGTTAAG
>JADFHN010000096.1 GCA_022567155.1 Bacteroidota bacterium | reverse complement strand
CGCCAAAGTTATCTGTTTTGATGTTGGCATAAATGCTGTGCCCGGAAACTTTTAAGCAACTGGAATTCGGTAATACAATATTAATTGGCTTTAGCCACATTATATTTACGCAATCAGTACAATCAGTAGTACGCTGAATACATTTCCTTTAAATTTTATGTGAGTATTGTCAACTAAAACTGAAAACAGTAGTGAGGGGCCAGAGCGAACGTCTTGCGGCCAACGATGTGAGCAGGTATTGTCAGTGACAGGTAATGCACAATGCCTGAGTGTCTCTCATTTTTCTTCTTTTGCCCTGATAAAATGGATGTAAGCCTGGAAGATGCGCAGTCATAGCAGTACCTGTACGTTTTCGGCGGAACCTGCGTTTTACCAATGCTGAAGCAAGGTCCTTGCCTCACCGGTCCCGAATAGGCTGCCTTCCACAGCATCAGCGATGGATCGGCAAGTGACCTTCGGATTTGCAAGTGACCTTGCTTTGGGACAGGTTGGGGCATTTTACTCCTTCAGCAAAGGATCATCCTGTATATCAATTTTTATGGATTCTGAAATATCCTTAACGGTCACCGTAACCTTATATTCACCGGCTATTGCTTCTGACTGCCCGATTTTATTTCCAAAAAACAACTTATCTTCTGCGTAAAAGCTACACGTATTTATTAACCGCCTTATGACCTCATTTAACTGACGGTCCGTTTCAGTTCTTTTTAGCTGATTTCTTATAGCTTCGAGTCTATTCCCGGCACTTTAAAACCACAATGCATTTCACGGTAAATGTCATCAAATGTGTTAAATATTGCGATTATAGTTTTATTTGTATCCTATATTTTATTATTTTTTGCTTTTTTTGCTTTTACCAGTTTAGTATTTAACCTGTTTATTGTTTTTTAGTGCTTTTTATACTTGTTTTGATGTTTAATTGATCCAGATTTTTTTATTATGGCAATGTTTAAGAAAAATGGCTGATTCCGTTTTTATTATTAATGGCACTTTCGGTAATGGGAGTATTTGCTCCGTCAAATATTACCACCCCAAATCTGGAGAATTTAAATAGCGGTGACATTGCATGGATGCTTACTGCTTCAGGACTGGTATTACTAATGACCCCAGGGTTATCCTTTTTCTATGCCGGCATGGTGAGGTACAAAAATGTGATTTCAACAATGCTGCAAAGCTTTGTTGCACTTGGGGTTATCAGCCTTCTTTGGGTATTTATCGGATTCAGTATTGCCTTCGGCGACAGTATCGGAGGTGACGGTACGGGTTTATTTGGCAATCCGCTTACATTTTTTATGTTTTCTGGCGTGGGTTTAGGGCCTAATGATGCTTTTGCAGCTACCATTCCTTTCATGCTCTTTGCACTGTTTCAGCTAAAATTTGCTATTATCACTCCGGCTCTTATCACAGGAGCTTTTGCCGAACGTATCCGGTTTTCAGCTTTTATACTCTTCATATGCCTGTTTTCACTCTTCATTTATGCCCCGCTGGCACACATGACCTGGCATCCGAACGGTTTATTCAAAAACTGGGGTGTGCTGGATTTTGCAGGAGGAACGGTGGTGCATATTTCTGCAGGTCTGGCTGCTTTAGCAGGAGCGCTGTATCTGGGGAAACGAAGAAATCTCGAAGGAGAATCAAAACCTCATAATATACCTTTTGTCATTCTCGGAACAGGCATGCTCTGGTTTGGCTGGTTTGGGTTCAATGGTGGTTCGGCACTGGCTGCCAACGGACTGGCCACTTCGGCATTCTTAACAACCAACACTGCCTCGGCAGCGGCCATGCTTTCATGGATATTCTTCGACGGCATCCGCGGGCGCAAGCCCTCGGCAATCGGCGCTTGTATCGGAGCCGTAGTCGGCCTGGTGGCGATAACACCGGGAGCAGGCTTTGTTACCGTAGGCCAAAGTATTTTTATCGGATCAGTGTCTAGCATTATAAGCAACGTGGCTATACACTTCCGGACAAAGTCTTCGGTGGACGACACCCTGGATGTATTTGCCTGCCATGGTGTAGGAGGAATTATGGGTATGCTTCTCACAGGTGTATTTGCCAAAGACGTAGGGCTTATCTACGGAACCTCCACAACATTTTTCTATCATATTCTCGCACTTGTCATGGCGAGCATATTTGCGTTTTTTGGATCCTATTTCCTGTATTATATCACCGATAAAATATTGCACATCAGAGTTGCCGGACACCAGGAAGAAGAAGGCCTCGACATGTCACAGCATTCCGAACAGGCCAGTGATTTCGGTGGAATAAGACTAACCCTGTCCGAGCAAAAAAGTGATGTGATAATGGGAAAGGCATCCTGATTACCCACGTTGGCACATGCCAGGTTAGGGCTAATACAGTCGCCAGAACCAGCCCCACTGAAGGTGTAGGTGTACCTGCGCCAAGTAGGGAAAGTAAATGTATCTAAACCTTTGGATAAATCGTCATATTTGTAATAATGCAAAAGATAACACTCACAATAAAAGACAATAGCAAGCTTCATTTTTTCCTGGAACTACTGAAGCAATTTGATTTGTGGAGATTCAAAAATCTTCAACAAAAAGCAAGGCATCTGCAGCTAAATACGATTTTTTTGCTTCTTCAGGTAGGTGGAAAGACAGATATGTTGATGCCCGTGAATTACGAGAAAAAGCATGGAAAAGACCAAGGTAGTACTCTGTGATACTAATATTATTATTGAGTTTTACAAAGGTAATGCTGCCATTCTAAAATCACTTCGTTCGATAGGTCAGGAAAATATTGCAGTGAGTATTGTTACTTTCGGAGAGTTGATATATGGAGCAATAAATAAAACTGATTTATCGAAAATCAATAAAGATATTGCGCATCTTCAAATATTATTTATTGATCAAGATGTTTGTGATAGGTTTTTGAAAATCATGATATCATATTCATTAAGCCATAACCTGAGTTTACCGGATGGTTTTATAGCAACTGCAGCCATTGCAAATAATATTCCCCTTTACACACTAAACAGAAAAGATTTTAGATATATCAAAGAATTAAAACTCTGGAAGTAGCATATTTGTTCAAGACAGATTTACAAGAACATGATTTCGGAGCATTTTTCTTTTTGTAGTCCGGAAAATGGAATGAGTTATATGAAGTTCATCGACTAATGGAATTTACAGGCACAAGCCAGGTTTGCGCTTATGCCATCGCCAAGACTTTGCGCCAGTCTGGGGAGTGATTCTGAGAGGAATAGGTTTTCCCCGGTTGCCTGCCGACAACAACACGTCATGTTTTGGCATTTAAGCTACTTTTATCTTAAAATTGGAGTCTGTAAGCATCTGCACCATGAAACATTCTGTATTTATAAACATCTTTCTGGTGGCTTATTTTTGTTATGCATGCGGCAATAAGCATGCGCCGGAAGAACTACCCGAACCTGAAGCCATTTCTCTTCTGGGAAAAGCATTGTATCCCAGAATATTACCTCCCGAAGTGGATAAAGACTATAAAAGGAAACTCCGCGATACACGGAAGGTCGCCAAAGCCCATCCCAAAGAAGAAATTGCACTGATTTGGTATGGCAGGCGGCTTGCTTATCTCGGGCATTACCGAAAAGCCATCGAAGTGTACACTGCCGGCCTTGACATACATCCTGAATCCTTTAAACTTCTTCGGCACCGTGGACACCGGTATATCACAATTCGTAATTTTGACAGGGCAATTGCCGACCTGAGCCGGGCGGCTGTTCTTGCAATTGGCACCACCCCCGAAACGGAGCCTGATGGTATTCCGAACAAGCTGAACAAACCGCTGACAACCACCCAATGGAATATATATTACCATCTGGGTCTGGCTTATTTCCTCAATGGTGAATTGGAAAAAGCGCTTGATGCCTGGAACACCTGCTATGAACTATCGGACAACCCCGATGTGCTGGTAGCTGCAACAGACTGGCTGTACATGACATACAGGAGGCTTGGCCGAAATGCAGAAGCAGCAGAGTTCCTCAGTAAGATAACTCCGGATATGAAAATGATTGAAAATGACGCCTATTTTAAGCGAATCATGATGTATAAAGGATTGGCTTCTCCGGATGCACTGCTGCATACCGGACCGGATGATACCGACCCGGCCCTTTCGCTTGCGACGCAGGGATACGGCGTTGGAAACTGGCACCTTTATAATGGTGATACATTGAAAGCCAAAACTGTTTTTGAAAACATCATTGAGGGGGATTACTGGGCTGCATTTGGCTATATTGCAGCAGAAGCGGACCTGGCGAGGATGACAGAGTAACAGTAAAATACGTAATGAAAAAATATGTAATGTATTGCCCGGGAAATCAGTAAATCTTTCAAGACAGAAAAAGCCGATAGTATCTGCAAGCAACCAAAAAATAAATATATGTATGATAGTGGATTTTATCAAAATATAAAATTGATTTTTCAGGATTTGTAAAATTTAACCTCGTTTATCTGAAAAGTTTGTTCAGAAATACAGATGTATTACCCTTTTGGGTTGCTGAAACGGACTTTAAAGTGCCTTCGGGAGTAAGTGAAGCTTTGAAAAAGCAGCCAACCAGAGAATTTACGGCTACCAGTACAAAACGCCCGTTCTGAAGCTGAGCCTCACCGGATGGTTTAAAAAATAACATAACCAGCATGAACATGGGCCGGCAATACGGAAGTGAAGAATCAGTGTTTGCAAGGATGAATATCGCTTCGCCTCTTTCGGTGATACAACAAGCTAAGGAAAAATTAAAAACTGCAATTAATGACTGATATAAAAAATCTGCCCCCTGTCATTTTGAATAATTCACAATTCGACCATTTTTACTATGATACACATGGTAATATATATTTACAATAAAGGTTTAGCAGCAAATAATTGTGAAGCAGGGAGGGTGATTCTGGAACTGCTTGAGTATATACTTTTTACCAGCCGGGGATAGCTTTTGATTTGCGTCAATCAAAGTTTAAAATTTTGCATTTAGTCATTAAAATGAACGTCGTTTTACATCCAATCAATATTACTTTTGGGAATTTGTAACATTTTCAATTCAAAACAGTCTTTATAAATGTGTTCCTTGCTTCAAAGAAATCGACTATGAAAAAATCTGCTTTATTCCTGGCCCTCATCTGTTTCCTTTCTATTTCTGCAAATGCTCAAACAAAAGTTACAGAACGCGATCTGGAAGGAAAATGGAAAATGGTCTTTGACTTCAACGAAAAAGACATGAAAGAAGAAATTGAAGATAGTTTCTGGCTTGGAAGTTTAATTTCAGGTCCTCTTTCCAGCTTTGTGGTGGATTTGTTGGAGGATATTGATATTCAGATGGAATTTATCGATGGCGGGAAATTGAAAATTACCGTCGAGGTTTTTGGTGAGGAAGATGTCGTTTATGAAGAATGGTACATCAATTCACATAGCGAACTTGTTCTGGGTGATGATGACGATGATGAAATCTGGATGTTTGAAGATAACAAGCTGTATCAATACGATAAAAAGTCAAAAGGAAGGCTTGAAAAACAACAGGTTTTCCTTGTTCAGCGATAATTTCGTTACCCGAGTACTGTTTTATTATGCTCCAGGTAGTGTTTACCATGCCAGGCAGTTAGTCCTACATTTCACCAACTATTTCTGAGCTCATTGCCTTTAATAATAAGATAAGAAGTACAAACTACCACGGTTATTCAGAGGGTTCACTCACTATTTTCCTTTTCTTTTTTGTCAGATAACTCTTCATGTCCACTTCCTGCATGATCTTACGTGCTTCCTGGCGTCGTTTATACTTTCCTTCCCATATAAACCCGATTTCATTGAGGGCCTGAATATGGTGTTTTTTAACAAGTCCACGGCTTCTGACCTGTGCTACCCAACTACCAAGTTTTTTGGTTTTACCAGTCTGGGGAATATCAAAATTCCCTTGTTTCTTATAAAAACGCCTTAGTTTGGCAAGATTCTTTGAAAATAGTTCATCTTCCATATTCCAGATAAATCCTATCCCATTCAGTCTTTGAATTCGGTCCAGCGGAAGCCTGTTTTCATTATAGAGCCTTCGCATTTCATTAACCCATCGGGACAATTTGTGATTTTCCGATCCTGTGCTGTAGGCTACCTGGCTTACGTGTAACGTTTTGTGCTTTTTTTTGTATGCCAACAATTGTTTTACCCTTTCCTCAAATGTCATATTATCGGTTCGCCAGGGAAAATCTATTGAACTAAGTAAATCCCCTCTCGATGATTTTAATTCTCCACTCCGATACTGTCTCCGTTGGTTCTTAGCCCAGTTGTAAAGGGAGTTCCACCCGGTATTTGGTTTTGGGTACTTTTCCCCTGTTTCTTTTTGATAACGGATTAATTCATCAAAATGCGCTTTCCACTTTTTTTCCTGATGGTCCTGATAGGTAGAATACATGGTATTTTAAGCTCTGTTGTATATGGTTAAAAAATAATTTCCTGCTTTAAAAAATAATTGTATGCGTATTCAAAATTAAAAAATTACTTTTTCAATATATATAAAAAATAAGAAACTATTTGCTTTTAAGCAGTAATAGCATGTAAACCGGATTAATAATCGTCATCCAGAGCAAAAACCTCCTTCCTGACCATCCATTTTCCACGTGTAAAATCAGGAAATCTTACAGGCACGCTACCCATAGCGATGGACTGTTCGGAGAGCGGACTTATGGCACTCCACGAAGCCGCATCATATGCATCTAACGGCGTCGGTACACGCCTTTTGATGGATTCAACAAAAGCATTTATCACGAAGAAATCCATTCCCCCATGACCCGCACCTACTGCCTCGCTTTCAAATTTTTCCCATAAAGGATGATCGTATTTTTCCATGTAATCAATATCGGACTCCCAACTGTGCTTTTTCTCACTCACCCCTTCGATATACAATGAGTTGTTTATATCCATCCACAATCCGTGGGTACCCTGCACCCTGAATCCCAGTGAATACGGCCTTGGCAGGTTGGTGTCGTGCTGAACCATCACCGTTTCGCCATTGGCTGTCTTGATTATGGTAGTAATGATATCACCCAGTTTGAACCGTACTTTTGCATTAGGATGATCTTCGCCTCCGTGTTTTACAATGTATTCATGCAATCCCCGCGACTTGGTAGCAGTGGCAGTGAGATATTCAAACCGGTTACCACGTTCAATGCCCAGCATTTTAGCTATCGGCCCGGCACCATGAGTTGGATAAAGATCGCCATTGCGTTTTACGGAGTGTTCGGTTCGCCATCGTGCTTCCGAGAATCCTTTAGCACCGAACTCAACACCACCGCCATAGGGTTGTTTCCCGTTGTTAAATTTCACTTCCCGAAGGTCATGCTGGTATCCGCATTCCATATGTACTAATTCACCAAACAATCCTTGCCTCACCATATTCATTACAGCCATTATATCGCGCCTGTAGCATACATTTTCAAGGATCATGCAGGGCATACCTGTTTCTTCCGAAGTGTTCACAAGGTCCCAGCACTCCTGAAGGGTATTGGCTGCTGACACCTCCACGCCGGCATACCTGCCCGATTTCATTACTGCAACTGCCATAGGTGTGTGCCACCGCCAGGGTGTGGCAATAACCACACCATCCATCTTCTCATTAGCAAGCATGTTTAGAAAATCCTTATCACCAGACGAATAAGCAGCCACTTCCTTCCTCCCCACTTCACGGATCATTTTCTGAGATGCTTCTATGGCGCCAGGATCAATATCACAGATGGAAGCAATTTCCACATCGCTCCTGCGAAGCAGCAAATGAAGATGACTTCGTCCGCGTAATCCTACCCCTATCAGGCCAATCTTTACTTTACGGTCATCTTTCCCAAACAAAATCACCGGGGATGATATCATAGTCAGGCCGGCTCCTGCCAAAGCACTGTTTTTAATGAAAGTTCTTCGGTTTATACCCTTATGATCCTTTCTTTTCATGGTGAATCGATTTTATACATTAGCAATTAAATTATGATGGTAAGTTAATGGTAACCATTTTTCCTATAGTTATCTGATATTTTAGGATCTATATTCCAATATTATCCGTTTTTCAGGATTAATAATCCTAAATTATCTGATATTTCCGGAAATCAATAAGATTTTCTTCCAAATAGCACACTCCTGTGGTTTCAGGAGAAAACATATGATCATGACAGGGTCCCCGAAGTTGGATATGGAATTTATTTTCCCCGAATAATATCAATTTGACGGATTGAACACACGGGCATGTTCATTGTTCAATCGTCAAATAGAATAAAAATAGTAGTTGGAAAAAGGGCTACACAAAAGGGAGTTTTACCACATTCGCTTTTAGTACCTTTTTTCTGATTGCCACCCATATTTCACTACCGGGGGCTGTATATTCTTTTTTTACATAGCCTAATCCTATGCCTTTCTGAAGTATGGGTGAGATCGTTCCGCTTGTAACATTCCCTATCAGTTCTTCATTTTCATTTTTTAGTTCATACCCATGTCGTGGAATGCCTTTCTCTTCCATTTTAAACCCAATAAGTTTTTTTGTAACACCTGCTTCTTTTTGGAGCAGCAAGCTTGAAGAGTTTACAAACGTCTTGTTAAACTTCGTAATCCACCCAAGCCCTGCTTCGAGAGGCGATGTTTCGTCATCGATATCATTTCCGTACAGGCAATATCCTTTTTCAAGGCGCAATGTATCCCTGGCCCCTAATCCAACCGGCTGAATATTTACTTCTTCACCGGCTTTAAAAATTTTATTCCATACATCTCTGGCTATTTCATTCTTTACATATATTTCAAAACCACCTGAACCTGTATATCCTGTATTCGACATAATGACTCCTTCATGCCCTGCAAAACTGCCGACGGCAAAATGGTAGAATTTGATCTCCGATAGATCCATGTCAGTTAATTTTTGAAGCACTCCGGTTGCTTTTGGCCCTTGAACAGCAAACAGGCAATAATTATCCGATACATTCTCCATCATGACTCCCAAGTCATTTTGACCTGATATCCAGTTCCAGTCTTTCTCAATGTTGGAAGCATTAACTACCAGCATATATTCTTCATTGCTAAATTTATAGACGATAAGATCATCTACAATACCTCCATGATCATTAGGCAGACAGGAGTATTGCGCCTGGCCATCGGCTAATATAGAAGCATCATTGCTGGTAACCTTTTGAATAAGTACCAGGACATTTTTCCCTTTCAGAAAAAATTCACCCATATGTGATACGTCAAACACTCCCACATCATTTCGCACAGCCATATGCTCTTTAATATCCGAAGAATATCTCACCGGCATGCTATATCCGGCAAATGGCATCATTTTAGCGCCCAGAGAAACATGTATATCATTAAGGACCAGTTTCTTAGTATCCATAGTATACTATTTTAAAATACAAACGCAGCAAAAATGAGAAATCGCCATCTAAATGTGATATGAATTATGAACTAAACTCAGGATTATTACATTTTTACAGCATACCCAATCAGCAAGTGCTATGAAAATACGCTCATTATTTATCCCTGCAATATTATTAACCTTCGCATCTTTTCCTCAATCAAAGCAAATGATACGTGTAATAAGTACTCACCCTTTCGATATAACCGTAAAACAGGTAAAATACGTACTCAACAAAAAGAGTATGCATCTATTTTTACAAACAGATCACGTAAAAGATGCTGAAAGCGTCGGTGCTGAATTGATGCCTGCACATCTTTTTGTTTTCGGATATTCTACAATCGGTACTAAACTAATGCAATGTGATCAACGCGTGGGGATTGAATTACCGTTAAAAATTCTGGTATGGGAAGATGACCGTAATGATGTATGGATCGGCTATAAAAACCCGTTGTGGCTTGCAGAATATTATGATCTAAAGGATTACAGCAAACCCTTTTAGGTAAATAATGCAAGGCAAAAAATACTATCAGCCAAAGTCGTTTAATCACTTTGAATTATCAACCAGGATACCTGAAACTATTTTTACAGAAGCTTGAAAGAGCGTTTGGACTTACGCTAGTATAGCTTAACGAAACGTTCAGACCACCATGGTCTATCTGCATGTCAGCGAAGTGCCCTTATCGAAGGCCTTCAGTCCATTAGACCGCTGGCAGTAATGGTGAACATGTCTGAAGTGATGGGCCGGTTTGCGGGTTTTTGGTCTTTTAAATGTTCACCAACTTTCTGTCGTATTTTCCTGTCCCTAACTGATTGAGAAATGAAAAATGACTTTTAAGTGCCGCGAAGTACGTTTTGTGCTGGTGGTATGGCACGCTAAATTCTTCGGCTGTTTTCTTTACAATATTGGCAATCTTACTGTAATGAACATGACAAATATATGGAAACAAGTGGTGTTCTATTTGATAATTCAGACCTCCAATAAGCCAGGAAAAAATCACACTTCCCCTGGCAAAATTAGCTGTTGTTCTCATCTGGTGAATTGCCCAATTATTTTCTATGCTACTATCTTCATCAACAACATAAAAATCTGTTTCTTCAATAACATGTGCGGGCTGAAAGATAAAAGCCAACACCAAGCCACAGATAAATAGCATCACTAAAAATCCTAATAATATTTGCCACCAGGGCAAGTCAATCACAATCATTGGTAGCGCAAGCGTGAACGCCAAATAACTGATTTTATTAAATATTACCTGTACTACAGCTTTTTTTAAGGTTAGACCCTGCCCCGCCAATAAGTTCCTTTTGTTATATCTTAACACTGATTCAAAATCCTTACTTATTAACCAGTATATAGCCATTAATCCATACAAAAAGGGTGCGTAATATACCTGAAATCTATGAATTCCTTTTCTCTCCTGGTTCGGAGAAAATCGTATAAGTCCATTTTTAATATCTCCATCAAATCGTTCTATATTCGTAAAAGAATGATGCAGCACATTGTGTTGAATCTTCCAGTTTACATGATATCCTCCGATAATATTAAGTAAGTATCCTAATGCATTATTTACTTTTTGACTTTTCGAATACGAACCATGATTTGCGTCATGCATTATAGCCAGCCCTATTCCGGACATCCCAAAACCCATTAATACCCACATCAACATAACCGGCCATAGTGAAGAAACAACTCCTGTAATCATCAATATCAACGGCACAAAGTACAAACAGAGCATAAATACAGTTTTGAACTTCATATTGAAATTGGCATGCTTGGATATGTTGTTCTCTTTGAAATGCTTGTTTACCCTTTTTCTCAATTCGTTGAAGAATGCCGGTTGATCTTGCACATTGAACTTAACACCTGATATCTCCATAGTGTTTCTGGTTTTTAAGTACACAAAGTTAAGCCCAAAAGGTGATAATTACTGATTCAAATGGAATTAATAACAATGTTGTGAACTATTTAAAATCTTTGATTTTTCTCATCATTGTTTAATTTTTAACTTCTTTTTCAAATCAGATTTTAAGCTATGATATCTTTTTATTATTACTACCAACGGTGAGCGCAAACGCAGTGGCTGCGTTTAGCAGCTATTGTCGTTTTGCACATTGTTGGTAGCTGAACATTTCTTTCCAACAATATTTAATTACATCTTGTAAATCATTGCATTAATATTCATTCCTGCTCCAACGGATGCAAAAACAAGGATGTCTCCTTTGTTTATTTTGTGCTCGTCTAACTTATCTTTTAATATGAGATCTAATAAAGTCGGTATGGTGGCAACAGATGAATTGCCCAACCATGCAATTGTCATCGGCATGATGTTTTCAGGCACATCAGCTATATCATAAAGACAATAAAGTCTTTTCAATATTGCATCATCCATTTTTCCATTTGCCTGATGAATTAACATTTTCTTAATTTCACTAAGATGAGTATTACTCTTCTCAAGACAATCTTTGATTGCTTGCGGTACTGTTTCAAGTGCATATTGATAAAGCTTACGACCATTCATTTTTAAAAAAAGATCCCCTTTGTTTTCATGGTCAGGCTTGTATGATTTACCCATATATAACATATTGGAATATAAAAAGGTGTCTGAGCGTGTTTTATGCGCAAGTATTCCAATGGGAGTATCCCTCTTTTTGGCTTCCAGAACCACAGCTCCAGCACCATCGGCATACAACATACTGTCTCTGTCATGCGGGTCGGAAACTCTGGATAATATATCAGCCCCGATAACCAGGATCTTTTTGACATCCCCTGATTTTATGAAATAATCAGCTTGAATAACACCTTGTATCCAGCCTGGGCAGCCAAAAGGTAAATCATAAGCTATGGCATCGGAATTTTTTATTTCTAGTTTATGTTTAACCCGGGCGGCTAAACTGGGTACAATATCTAACCGCTTATTGTCATTCTTTACATCGCCAAAATTATGGGCAACAATTATATAATCTAATTCTTCTTTATCAATGTTTGCAGACTTAATAGCATCAATAGCAGCATAATAGGCGATATCAGATGTTACCAAATCGTCAGTAACATAGCGTCTTTCTTTAATAGTCGAAATTTCAAGTAACTTATTTATTATTTCCTGATTCGTTTTATCGAGCTTCTTTCCGTCAGTATCATAAAATTCATTAGTAAGAAAATCCTCATTTCTGATACGTTTTGATGGGATGTAATTTCCCGTTCCTGTAATCACACTGTAGATAGTACGCTTCATATTTATAGCTCACATTTGTTTTAGTTTACCGCCCACCAAACAGGTATGACACGTGCCTACTGAGTCAGTAAATATCATGCAAAATAGTGGATTTGCATTTCACTTTCAAACGTATCTAAGAGCTATTTGCTATACCATTTGTTTGCCACTTTTATCCCTCTGCTACTTCAATGTTCTTTTTATCTGCCATTTCTCTAATTGTTCGTTTAATGTCAATCGAAACATTTGCATTAGAGTTGTACGAAAATACTTTGGTTGTGCCTTCTAGTTGAAAACTAATCTCGTATAAACCGAATTCAATAGATTGTAAATCTGTCCGGTTCAATCGTGTTACTGGTTTATAGAATTTGTTCTTTAGTTCTATGATCTTGTCATCAATTTTTACTTATTAACTCAGAATTGCCATTAAAAATCTACTGCTAAATCGGATTTACTACACCTCAGGGACTTCACCTTCCGAAAGCTATCGGAAGAGGTTCTAAC
>JADFHN010000023.1 GCA_022567155.1 Bacteroidota bacterium | reverse complement strand
TTGAATTTTAATGGCCAGCCGTATAGTGGCAGCTTGTTTTACCTCGAAGGGGATGAAATGATCTATGTGGACGGGGAGAGCGAGCCTTCCGTTTACGGTACCGGAATGGAAGATTATTTTACCAGCGGCTGGTATTTTAAAAACGGGGAATTCAGCGCTGATTTTCACGGACTGATCCTGAAAGATGACGCCACCGGCAGGATAGCCGCTTACCGGCATCATATTCCTGACGCGATCCCCTTTCAAAAATCAATAAAAGTCACCTACGAACACGGGCATGCCAATGAACAGGTTATTGATTTTACATCTACGGCATTCTGGTATCAGACGGAGCCACACAAAGCCTGGAATACGATACTGAAGCCCAGTCTCCGTATTCCCCTCCGGCGTCCGGTACCGGATGGGGCACGGGAAGCAGAAGATGCCGTTGTTAGCGGGAAACACCGGGTGGAAGATATGAGCGATTTTGGCCCGGATTGGTCAGGACTGGCTCAGTTGAAAATGGAAGGAAACGAGGGAAGTGAATTTACACTCACGCTTTCAGACCTGAGAGAATCGAATTACCATATTGATGTGTATGGCACCAAAGGGCCGGAGTATGGAAAGTATGAGATTTATTCAAATGGAATCAGAAAGGCCATTTTTGACGGATATAACGAATCTGTGATGCCTGCAGAGGCATTCCGGATCACAGATATAGCTGTGGATGAAGATGATATTGAACTTCAGATAAAGGTTACCGGAAAAAATAGTCATTCCACCGGATACGATATCGGCCTGGATGCATTTGTACTGATACCTGACAGGAATTATATACCGGAATGGTACATGATCGGCCCTTTTCCAAATCCGAGGGAATCTGATTATGTCCGGTTGGGCCTTGACTCCATTTATGCCCCCGAATACGAAATTAAGCTCGACAGGTCCTATACAGGCGCTGATAATCAGCAGATAAAATGGCAAAAAGTAGATGGACGTGAAGGGGGGTATGGCATGGGTTTGTGGCGCATGTACGATCCGCATGAGTTTGTAGTATGTTATGCCCTTACCTATATCTATTCACCGGAAGAGCAAACTGTGCCCTTGCTATTCAGCAGTGACGACGGCTCAAAAGTATTTCTGAACGATGAGCAACTGTACCGGTTTCTGGAAGTCAGGATTGCCGCCCCTGATGACGAAGAAATACCACTGAATCTGAAGAAAGGCTGGAACAAACTGCTTTTGAAAATTGAAAATAATTTCGGTGGTTATGCCTTTTATGCCCGTGTGATCGATGATAATAAAAATCTGGTGTTTAGCCGGGACAGGAAATTGAGGTAAGCATAGTCAATAACGGAAATTAAGTTCACCCCACGGGCATCATCTTCCGTACACAACCCCCTTTTGTTCCCCCTTTGCTAAGGGGGAATGGGACCAAAACGCCATCATAATCACCCATTAGAGAAGACTGGACCTGTATTTTAAACAAGACCCCCTTACTAAAGGGGGATTTAGGGGGATGTTTGAAACCTGCAAAATTTTTTACTCTGAAAGTATCATTTCATCTTCCAAACTGCCAATAATTCATTTGCCTGAATTAGATTTGAACCTTCAAAAAAAAGCAGGCAATCCAAACAAAAAATAGCAAACAAATGACCAACAGAGTGTACAATTTTTCTCCGGGCCCAGCCATGCTTCCGGAGCAGGTGCTGGCAAAAGCGGCAAGCGAAATGCTGGACTATAAAGGTTCGGGAATGTCAGTGATGGAACTGAGCCACAGATCCGTATGGTTTAGTGAAATAATGGATGATGCGCAGCACTTGCTTCGTGAACTGATGCATATTCCGGATAATTACCGGATTCTTTTTTTACAGGGAGGAGCCACTATGCAGTTTTTGATGGCCCCGATGAATCTGATGAACGAATCAAAAAAGATGGACTATGTAAATACCGGGGCATGGTCTAAAAAAGCCATTGCAGAAGCTAAAAAGTTGGGCGATGTTAAGGTGGTGGCCGATTCTTCGGACAAAACATTTTCCTATATTCCTGTTATCGATCCGTATGAAATCAGGAAAGATGCAGCCTTTATTCATATTACGTTCAACAATACTATTTATGGCACCAGGTTTACCGCTCTTCCTGATACGGATATTCCGCTTATTACGGATATGTCCTCCGGCATATTGTCAGAAGTTATTGATGTGCGGGACTACGCATTGATTTATGCCGGTGCTCAGAAAAACATAGGGCCTGCCGGAGTTACTGTTGTTATTGTCAGGGATGATATGATTGGGAAAAATGCTAATCTCCCTTCCATGCTGGATTATAAAAAATATGCGGATAATAATTCCTTATTTAATACACCACCTACGTATGCGATATATATTGCAAAACTAGTTTTTGAATTTTTGAAAAAACAGGGTGGAGTTGAAGCGATGGAGAAAGTAAACAGGGAGAAAGCAAAGATGGTGTATGAAGCAATTGATAATTCGAAAATATTCTGTGCACATGTTGCCAGCGAAAAAGACCGTTCACTTATGAATATTCCTTTTTTCGCCGATTCAGAAGAAATCAACAGCAGGTTTCTTAGCGAAGCAGAACAAAATGGTTTGCTGACACTAAAAGGCCACCGGAGTGTGGGAGGCATGCGGGCAAGTATTTATAATGCCATGCCATTGGAAGGATGCAGGAAACTTGCCGCCTTTATTAAAAAGTTTGATTCTGAAAATGCGTAATAAAGAAACATGAGTAAGACAATTTTAATTGCCACTGAAAAACCTTTTGCCGGAGAGGCCATTGATAAGATCAGAAAAAAAATAGAAAATGCAGGTGGCTATCACCTCGAACTGCTTGAAGCATATAACGATAAATCCACCCTGCTGAAAGCAGTTGAAATGGTGGATGCGCTTATTGTCAGAAGTGATAAGGTGACAGCCGAGGTGATTGACGCCTCAAAAAATCTGAAAATCATTGTCCGGGCTGGATCAGGATTTGATAATATTGACCTGGACAAGGCGTCAGAAAAGAGAATTGTGGTGATGAATACACCCGGGCAGAATGCCAATGCCGTGGCGGAACTTGCATTTGGTATGATGCTGGGACTGATACGAAACAAGTATGACGGCACACCGGGTACGGAGCTTCAATACAAGCGTATAGGAATGCACGGCTATGGGAACATAGGTAAGTGTATGGCAATTATTGCCAAAGGGTTTAGCATGAAAACGTACGCGTATGACCTCTACCTTTCAAAAGCCGTTGTGGAACAGGATGGCGTAAATTATTGCAAAAGCGCTGAAGAATTGTACAGCACATGCGATTTTATTTCAATCAATATTCCTGCAAATGAAGAGACCATCAAATGCATTGATTACAAGCTGTTGTCAAAAACCAAAGAGGGAGTTTTGTTAATTAACACAGCGCGAAAAGAACTTATTGATGAGGCAGGGCTGCTGAAATGGATGGAAGAGAGCCCCCGTTTTCTTTATGTTTCTGATATTAAGCCCGATTGTGTTGATGAGATAAACAGTAAGTATGGTAAAAGAACCCTGTTTACTACTAATAAAATGGGCGCGCAGACGGCCGAAGCAAATATTAATGCCGGTGTGGCATCTGTAACTCAGATCATCCGGTTCTTTAAAGACGATGACCGTACGTTCCAGGTGAATGGATAGCCTCACATAGAACGCCTCTTAGAAGATTCTCATGAATAGTACACTCTTTAATATGAGACGCCCTGGTGCGATTTTAGCTTAGCACAAAGCGTTCCATTTGCGTAGCATATACTGGATTAAAAAAGAAGAACGGCCTTTAACCAAAAAAGTTCATTAGAACTTTTTGCACGAAGTGCAGGCGATCCCGCCAAGGCGGGATGCCTGGGTTATCCCAGATGAAGTCATTGTTTATCAATGACTTTCGTCTGCTCATAGGGCAAAATTGTCAATCCTATTGACAATTTTGGGTTTAAAATTTGATAGACTGGAGATTTGAGGAGCGGAATGGTCAAAAATTATAATGTCTGAGCGAAGCAAGTTTCATTATTATTGGCACGGAAGCCCGTCTGCCACCCTTCGGCGAAATATGGGCGGGCAGGTAACCTGCCCGTTCCGCAGGCGGACTTCCGCGCAAGTTACAGGCGGTGCATCAGGAAAAACGAGATGTGACTGGCAATTGGTCGTAGGGCGTCCCTGCGACCAGGGAAAGGTATGGTGTTTTAGCGATTTTGAGTCATGCATCGCACAAAACCGGAAATAGTTTGTCCATCCGGGCATGAAATCTTTAAATTACTATTACCATTAGTTACTTTGTAAAAAATGTTATTTTATCTACCTTTGTGCCTCGTTTTAAAAATATACGTTTAAAGGGATAAAAAATGAAAAAAGATATCCATCCGGAATACAGGCAGGTGGTCTTTCAGGACATACAGAGTGATTTTATGTTTATTACGCGTTCTACCATGAACTCAACAGAAAAGATAAAGTGGGAAGACGGTAATGAGTATCCGCTGATTAAGATCGAAGTAAGCTCAGCTTCGCACCCGTTCTACACAGGTAAGAAAATATTTGTGGATACCGCAGGGCGTGTTGAGAAATTTAACAGAAGATACCGGAAAGATAAGTAAAGAAATTATTAGTAACTTCGACAAGTCTCTCTGATGGTTATCCGGGAGACTTTTTTATTTTTACCTCATGAACCTTATCCTTTTTGACGATCCGGAAGCCAGGCCGCATCTGCTTCCACTCACTTTTACCCGGCCTGTATCCCTTATGCGGGTAGGAATACTTACGATTGTAGAAAAATGGGAGCATTATTTAAATCTGACAGGCTCTTTTCTTACCGATAAGTACCTGAGCGGTAAATTCAGCATTAAAAACACACATGATAACATTCTGATTAATGGGGCTGTTTGCCCCTCAGAAGATTTGCTGAAGGTCGTAAAGGGGTTGGAAAAAGGGCAGGCGCTGTTTAACGAAGGCAAACTGATAGCCGGAAGAACCAGTGGAAAAATTAGTACGGCATATCCTTTTCTGCATACATGGAAACAACAAACGGATTATGCGGGAAAGATTACGGTCGTTGACCGTCTGTGGAAGATATTCGAGGAAAACGACGAACAACTTCGGCTTGATTTTAATTTGCTTACCCGAAATCGCAAATCTGCACCAATTGAAGATCCCTATACGATGACGTACGGAAATGAGCAAATTTTTCTGGAAGAAGGAGTATCCATAAAAGCTGCGATCATTAATGCCGAAGGAGGTCCGGTATATATTGGTAAAAATGTGCTGATCCAGGAGGGGGCCATATTGCGCGGTCCGGTTGCAATCTGTGAGGGGTCGCATGTAAACATGAATGCGAAAATCCGGCCGGCTACAACCATCGGTCCGTACTCGCGCGCAGGTGGGGAGATAAACAATGTGGTGATATTCGGCTACAGCAACAAGGGCCATGAAGGATTCCTGGGAAATGCGGTAATCGGCGAATGGTGTAACATCGGGGCCGACTCCAACAACAGTAACCTGAAAAATAATTATGCCGAGGTCAAACTCTGGGATTACACCTCACGGCGGTTTGTAAATACCGGATTGCAGTTTTGCGGGCTTATCATGGGCGACCATACCAAATGCGGGATCAATACCATGTTCAATACCGGAACGGTTATCGGAGTTGGAGCTAATATTTTTGGCTCGGGATTTCCACGAAATTTTATCCCCTCTTTCAGCTGGGGTGGGCCGTCAGGATTTAGTTCTTTCCGGTTGTCAAAGTTTTATGAAATTGCCGAAAGGGTGATGGAGCGGCGTCACATCGCCTTGACTGATGAGGACAGAAAAATTCTTTCCTATATCTTTGAGGCTACACGTGAATTCCGAAAATATTAGTTTTTTCAATGTTATTTAAAGAAATACCGGGATTACAGGAGCTGAAAGACCAGCTTATTTCCGCTGCAGATCAAAACCAGGTTGCACATGCCCAGCTTTTTGCGGGGCAGCCGGGCAGTCCGAATCTTGCCATGGCCATTGCGTTTGCTACCTATCTCAATTGCGTGAACCGGCAATCCGACGGGCCCTGTGGTTCGTGTGCGTCATGCTCCAAATCGCTCAAACACATTCACCCCGATATTCATTTTGTTTTTCCGGTTTGCGGCACCAAAACAGTGGAGAGTAAGGATGCGCGAAGCAGGGTATTCCTGAAGGAGTGGAGACAATTTATTACAGATAATCCGTATGGTACGGTTGAAGAGTGGACCGAAGCTTTCGGAGGCCAGGATAAACAGGCATTTATATCTGTAGAAGAGAGCCGCGAAGTGATAAGAGATTTGTCGTTGATGGCATTTGAAGAGAATTATAAGGTTGAAATTATCTGGCTTCCGGAATTGATGCGCAAGGAAGGGGCTAATGCATTGTTGAAAATACTCGAGGAGCCACCAGGGCGTACGGTTTTCCTGCTGGTTTCAAATCATCCCGACAGCCTTCTTGCCACCATTACATCCCGCATGCAATACGTACATGTACGCAAGTTTTCCGATAATGAAATTATACTATACCTGACTGAAAAGCTCGGTCTTGACGAAGTGCGGGCTGCGCGGTTGTCGAATCTGGCTGACGGCGATCTGCACAATGCGCTTTTCCTTACCCAAAATATTGAAGACAATGCGCATGATTGGTTCAGGGAATGGATGCGGTTGTGCTTTGCCAGGGACCTGGGGAAGCTGGTGCAATTTGCAGATGAATTTCATGCCATGAACAAAGTGGCCCGCAAAAGTATATTGCAGTATGGAATCAACATGATGCGTGAAAGCCTGGTAGCAACGGTTGCGAACTCGCTTTGCAGAGTGGAAGGAGAAGAAAAAAAGTTTGTTCAGAACTTCAGCAAGGTATTGAACGAAGATAAAATTCATATGATATACGAGAAAATCAACACCTCCATTTACCATCTTGAAAGAAATGCAAACGCAAAGATTAAGTTTCTCAATCTTTCGGTTTCAATATCCCGTATTTTCAATAATTAATGCATTTATTCATTTAAAAATTATATGAGCTAACTAATATCATGAAATCAATACTAAAAACAGTGTTTCTTATTGTCATAACCGGGCTGATCAGCAGCTGTGCTGAAAAAGACTATGTAATCACCATTTCCACCAGATACGGAGATATGAAAGTGATACTCTTCGATGAAACACCCGGGCATAAAGAAACGTTTCTTGAAATGGCAAAAAGCGGCGCTTACGACAACACCGTTTTTCACAGGGTGATGCAGGGATTCATGATCCAGGGTGGCGATGTGAATCGAAAGCCCGGCATTAATGAGCCTGTAAATACGTTGATTCCTCCTGAATTCAGGCGCAACCTGATACATACCAAAGGAATGCTGGCAGGGGCCCGAACCGGCGACAATGTGAATCCGGAAAAGAAATCCGGAACCCAGTTCTATATTGTGCAGGGCAGAAAATACCCGAAATCGGAACTTCAGCAGATCAATGAGGACTTCTATTACAACCTACTGGTGTCGCGTCTCAATCAACTTTTTCAGCAAGGTAAGCATCGCAATATACTGGATAAGCTGATGGAGCTACAGAAAGCTAATGACAACGAAGGCGTGAAAAAAATAATGTATGAATCGTTGAGCGTTATCGAATCGGAATTCGGTAAAATACCGAAGAAAACCTATACGGAGCAACAGTATGCAGCTTACGAAACAGTTGGCGGAGCACCCCATCTGGATTGGGAATACACGGTTTTTGGTCAGGTTGTGGAGGGATCGGAAGTAATTGATGCCATTGCCAGGCAACCTGTTAATGGAACCAGCCAGCCTTTGGAAGATATTTATATAACCGTTACGGTTGAAGAATTACCAAAAAAGAAGATCACGGAACTTTACGGGTTTGCTTATCCTGAGAAGAAATAATGAGGGTTTTGCTAACAGGGGCTAACGGTCTGCTTGGGCAGAAACTTGTGCCATTGTTTCTAAAGGAGCATAAGCATGATCTGCTGGCAACCGGTCGCGGACCGAAAAGGTTTGATTTAGATGCCCGGTATGCAAAGTTGGATGTAGATGATCCTGTAAATGTAGCGGCGGTCTTTGATGGATTCAAACCGGAGGTACTGATCAATACGGCAGCCATGACAAATGTGGACCAATGCGAGCTTAATCAGAAGGAATGCCATGAGGCCAATGTAAGATCGGTAAAGATTCTTTCTGAAGCTTGTGGGATGCACAATACATTTATGGTACACTTGTCCACTGATTTTATCTTTGACGGCAGTCATGGCCCTCTGACCGAGGATGAAACCGCCAGTCCGGTAAATTATTATGGCACCACGAAGCTTGAAGCTGAAAATGTTATTAAAACGAGCGGAATTTCGTGGGCAATTGCTCGTACCGTGCTGGTTTATGGTGTAGTTCAGGATATGAGCCGGTCAAATATTATTCTATGGGTGCGGGACAACCTTCGCCAGAATAAGAAAATTAAAGTAGTCAATGATCAGTGGCGTACGCCTACGCTGGCCGAAGACCTTGCTATGGGTTGCTACCTGATTGCTGAAAAAAAAGCTGCAGGGATTTTCAATATATCGGGTAAAGATTTTCTGACGCCTTACCGGATGGCATGTTATACCGCGGAGTTTTTTGGGCTGGACAAAAACCTTATTGAAGAAGTTGATTCCACGATTTTTAAACAACCGGCTGAAAGGCCCTTGAAAACGGGATTTGTGATTGAAAAAGCAAGAAAAATGCTTGGTTATGAACCACATTCATTTAAAGAAGGGATTGAAATAATAGCCACACAGGTGGAAGTTATTAATCAATAAATAATTTTGGTAATATTGAAAAAATTGTACTAATCTTGGAGACTTTAAAATTTTTCGTAACAAATTATTTATCATTTAATCCTTAATTTAATCAAAATCCTTGTAATATGGCTGGAAGTATAAGTTCTAATGACAGGGGCACATGGGGCTCCTCGTTTGGATTTATCATGGCTGCAGCAGGTTCGGCTGTAGGGCTTGGTAACATCTGGAGGTTTCCGTATATCACCGGACAAAATGGAGGAGGCGCTTTTGTATTTGTGTATATTTTATGTGTGGTCCTGATCGGCGTACCGCTATTGTTTAACGAAATCGGTTTAGGCCGCCTGACTGGAAGAAACCCCATCGGTGCATTTAAAGAAACTGGAGCCAATAAGTTCTGGATGATGTTTGGGGCGCTGCTGGCCGTCCTTGTTAGCTTTTTTGTGTTGAGCTATTACGGAGTGATTGCAGGATGGACGATTGGTTATATATTCAAGACCTTGTTTGGCAACCAGACGCCCTTCGCTGATTTTGCTGCCCAGCCGGGAATGGTGATCGGCTTGTTTGCCGTCTTTATGGTGATCACTGTGATCATTGTTTTGGGAGGTGTATCGGGAGGCATAGAAAAGGCATCTAAGATATTGATGCCCATGCTTTTCATTCTTGTATTTGTGGTTATTGCACGTAGTGTAACGCTTGAAGGTGCCGGTGAAGGTATAAAATACTACCTGATGCCTGATTTTTCGAAAATAAACGGCCGTACCGTGTTGGCAGCGCTGGGGCAGGCCTTTTTCTCCATGAGTATCGGGTGGGGTATTATGATCACCTATGGTTCTTACCTGCCTAAATCAAACAATATTATAAGATCGGGACTTTGGGTTGGTTTTTTGGATACAGGGGTGGCTTTACTTGGAGGCCTGATGGTATTTCCTGCCGTATTTGCGTTCGGTATGAGCCCCGAAGCAGGTCCTGCACTTGTATTTAACATATTACCACATGTTTTTTCTCAGATGCCGGGAGGAAACATTGTGGGTGCGATTTTCTTCCTTTTGCTTATGGTAGCAGCGCTTACTTCAGCAATTTCTATGCTTGAAGTGCCGGCGTCTTATTTTATCGATGAGAAAAAATGGAGCCGTAAAAAAGCTGCCTGGGTGGTAGCTATTCTGATATTTATTATTGGAATTCCTTCAGCGCTTTCTTTTGGTGGATCAGATTTTTTCTCAAATATGTCCATTCCTAAAATTGGAGGTGGTAATACCGAAGACGGTTGGTTTGGCATCCTTGACTACTATTTTGGCACACTGTTTATCGTGGTAGTGGCGCTGTCAACGGCCGTTTATGTCGGCTGGGTTATGCGAATTGATAAGTTAGTCGGGGAGATCAGCCTGGGATCTGATTTCTTCAGACGGACAATTGTTGGAAACATTTCAATTGCGACGATATGGTCATTTTTCATCAGATTCGTTTGTCCGGTGATGATCGGCCTGGTATTTCTGAATATGTTGGGCTTATTTGGAAATTCGGGATAGGGCGGTCAGAAATGCCCAGGTAATAGCGAACAGCAGCACCGGTTTCAGGGGTTTAATAAGAATTGTAAATACTGTCAGTATATCAATGATTCCTATGACAGGCATAAATCAGAATGCCCATTCGCCGGATATGCCAACTGTGTTCAGGTAATTGATCCAACCGGGAGTAACTTTAATTGCGAACAGCCCATGGCCCGGAAATGTGCGAAAAACACCTGTCCTGAGAACCCACTCTACCTTTCTGTTTATATATTATCTTAAAGATTAAACAGCGATCAATTACCCGTCTTACCGAAGGTTCATTTCATCCACAGTTTCGAGCGTATCCGGATTTAGCACTTCCATTTTTATTTTCATGCCGTTTACATGGAAGAAAACCAGTGCATTTTGCGTTGTGAAACTCGATGTCCATGGCGTCCAGGGCGTTTGTTCCTGCGCATAGTAGGGTGCACCTGCTGCGCCATTGTTGATCTGATAAATGGTTCTTTTAAGCGTAAGTTTTTTACCACTCCAGTTGTCATCATAGATAGTAGTTTCAGGTCCGATTTCGGTACGGCAGTAATTGTGTTCGTCACCGGTAAGGATGGCTACTACCTTGCTGCTTTGATTTACAAGTATATCCAGTAACTCATCACGCCGTTCAATAATGCCTTTTTTTAATGGTTTTCCGGCTACCCATGGGCGCATATCATTGTTTCCGCCGTACCACATGTCGTCTCTCACATGTCCGCCGTTAGGAAAGAACGGCGTATGCACTGTTATAAAAATATGATCAATGTTGCTGTTTTTTTCAAGTCCTTTGATTGTCTTTTTCAACCACTTCATCTGATTATTCATAATGTATCCGTGCATGCCCCCACCGGTAAGCGGTATATTGGCGGTGCTTGGAGCATACCAATAATCCGAGTTAAGCGCAATGACTGCAACATTATCATATGTATAGTAAAATACATTTTCTTTATAGGATGGAAAATCCAGTTCATCAGGTCTTGGATCGTACGAAGCTCCGTCTTCACTATCCGGCCCGTTGAGCGGGTTTACAAACTGTGAGGCAAAAAGTGTTTCTGCTGATTCCGTATCATACGGAAATCTGTCAAGATCAAACCTGCTCTGCTCGTTCACGAATATTCGCATAAAAGCTTCGTGATTGCCCATACCCACATACACCGGAAAATAACGTGCGAACGGATCAATGGCCCTTTTCCAGTTGGCATACTGTAATTCTGCATCACCACGACTGGTCAGATAGCCGTTTATCATGTCACCCGTAAACTGCATAAAGCGGATATTTTTGAACGTAGCAAGCGCCATTATTTTTTTCATGATATAAAAGTTGGCGCCGTATATATCACGTTCACCACCGCCGTTTCCGGCCCGGGAGTCGCTGGCATAGGCAAATGTGAAAGCAGAACGTGAACCGGCTTCAGGCGCGGTACGAAAGCTGTAGGTTTCGGTGTTATCGCCATATTTCACCGTGTAGTTATAACCGGTATCTGCATTCAGACCACTCATTTTTATTTCATGGTGCGTGGCCTCCGGTTCGGATTTAAAAGTTTTACCATTTACTGATATTTCGCTTGATGCAGGTATATTGGTATTAAAAGAAATAGTGGCGCCGTCAGGTTCGATCAGATTGATAAACGGGCCTTCTACTAACGTGACATCCACTTCAAAAGGTCCTGTCCCTTTAAAGGATACTTTGCCGTCGTATAATATCCTGCCATCCTCACTGACAACGCGGTAACCGATGGTACCTTTACCTGATTTTTCCCAGCCGATCATGTCATAGGTGCCTCTGAGAACCTGGGCAATGTTAATAGCTACCTTTCCATTCATGATTGTAGATGATGTTCTGAAGTACACGGGATGTGGATGTTTTGAATCTCCCATCGGGATAAACCCGTATATAAGTTTTCCATTTAATGCTTCATCTTTGAAATCAAAAAATAAACCGTTGCGTGTACCCGAGACACTGTTTAGCATTTGATCGAGTGAATATTTAGGAGGAATAAGGCCTTCATATACACGCATGGTATCAAATTTCAGGAAATATACCTGCTCATTAAAGTCGTAATACACATTAGGGTGTACAGCTGAAACCTGACCGATTGAATCGGATTGCGCATATCCTGCATATACTGCTAATAGGAGTACAAAAACGGATATAATTTTTTTCATTATTTTAAGAAATAGATGTATAATAATTGTTTATTTTTCGCAAAGTATATGTTCATAGGCAATGTTATCGTATGCATTCCGGAAAATAATAGTACCATCTTTATTATAAATTACAATTACATAATAATCAGCCTCTTCTATAAATTTTTCAGCTAAAAATACCGGACTGTATTCTGAACCGATATTTACGATTTCATTGAATGTATTTGAAATAATCGTGCCATTTTTCCGGTGAATGACGCCTTTACCTTTATTTGAGCTGAATATTACGTATTGATCATTTATAACTGTATTTTCCTTGACATCAGTGATCCCTTCAAGAATTAATTTTTTATTAATAAAATTTAGAAGGCTCCATTCTTCATGGGTTTTTACCCAGGCAGAAGAATCATTAAAATAGCGAATGGCTTCATACTTAAAAGGGATCACAGAATTGTTTTGCCGGTCAATAAGTCCTGTTTTTTTGTTTTGCACGGCTATCAGCAAGGTATCGTTGTAAAATGACAATGATTTATCGTATTCAGCAGGTATATGGGTGGCATCCGATAGCCGGTACAACCCTAATTTACCGTCTTTCAGTGTAGTTACAAATCCCGCTTTATAATTGGCAATGCCATCATATTTCGCAGGTAAAAGGGTATTGCCAAGCGAGTCGAGAAGCCCCTTTTTCTTCGTCCAGCTATAGACCAGGTACTCACTTCCCAATGCACTTATTGCATTGTTTTTCGGAAGGTTGAGTGTATCACCGTACTGATTTATGAGCAGAAACTTTTTTAATTGCTTTATTTTATAGTAATACGAGGGTTCCGAGGTAGCAGTTGGCGGGGATGATAACATCTGAAAAGATATATTTGCAGTCAGGTTCAACTCCCTGCCATTTACAAACAGGAATTTCCTTTTACCGTTTTTGTGGATGATAACGGTGGCTTTATTTAAAATGGCCAGGGAATCAATGTGTTCTTCAACAATTCTTTTTTGAAGCTCAGAAATAACTAACCAGCCGTTTTTGCCCTTTAAAACGGTCCAGTTTTCATTGAAATCGGCATCATCCCAAACCAGGGCAGGACTTATTTCAAGAGTGTCTGAAATATACCGGTATCCATTGTTAAGCTGCAGAAGAATGCCGTTTTTCAGTAAGATGATCTCCTGCTCTGCTTCAGGTACAATTTTGTTGAGACCGGTACTGGTCAGCCCCTGCAATTCTCCCGAATACACTAATATCTTTTCATCACCGATAATTTCCGCATCGTCATATCTGAATTCAAAATTGACTTTTTCCCCGTCTAATAAGGGTTTCAGACCTGAAGGCGCCATAAGTGCAAAGTGATCATTTTGGTATATCCGGATCAGCGGGCCAAAATTGTCAATGTTGTCAAATTCCGCTTCCAGCATGCGAATTCCGTTTACGGACATGACTCCCCATTTTCCGTTAACAAGGTAACCGATATAACTGCCTTGCAACAGACGCACATCCTCAAATTCAGGTTTAAGTATCTGTCTGCCATTTTTTAAGATGACTCCATACAGGCCATCCTGCATATATTTGAGCATGCCGGCACCAAGCGTTTGAATCATATCTATTCCAGGGCTTGAAAAAACGTTAATCCCTGCGCGGTTGATAATACATGTTTTACCTTCCAGCTCTACAAGAAGCATCTTATCAGAAATGTTTCCACAACGATACCCCTGGAATATATGTTTGAAATAACGTGTTATGACCTTATTTCCGCGTTCGTTCATAAACGTGTATCCGTCATGTTCATAAACAGGAAAAAGAAAACCTGAATCAAGTTCCGCTAGCTTCTGAAGGGAATCCAGATCAAGCAACGCAGCACTTTGTCGGGTGACAAAGCTTGAAAAACCCAAAATAAAATATATACGTTGTGTTGCAATAACTGCCATTTCACTTTCCGGGAATTCGCGGATAAATGATTCATAGCCGGATACAGCATGATCACCCGTAGCAATGTTGAAAATTGCATATTCCACTTCGTTTCTATACGGGGTATCGGGATATTTCTGAAGAAACTTCCTGTAGGTTTGTAGTTTACCGTCTTTTGTCTTATCCTCATAGATGAGAAGTTCATAACGCGACTTTGTTTCATTGTAGTGTGCGGCATCCGGGTACCGGAGCATCAAACTTTCATAACTTCTCCAGTTGTCTTTTTTTACGGCTTGTTCCCATGCACGCTCGTTCCGGTACCAGATTGCCGAATCATACATTTCGGATGTGGGATATTTATCAATAAAACGGATATAGTCCGCCTCTGTATCTGCGGCTCCGGTCAGTTCAAAGGCAAACTGCTCAACGGATATCTTTTGCCTGGTGAGCGCAGGGTAATCGATCCCGTCTTTTGCCAGTTTTTCGCGGATTTTATCTTCAGATTTCTCAAAATCCTCCGTGGCTGTCAGGATGTAGAAATACGCGCTGTCAATATTATGTTGCAGGTAATTCCGGTTAAAAAAAAGAAGTGAAAAAGCATACCTTTCACCGGCATTCAGGCTGTCTTTGTTCATGGATTTGTAGAGCACGGCTGTTGCCTGCTCATATTTCTCTTTTTCCATCAGATTTATAGCCCTTTTTGTCTGTGAAAAAGCGGGGAGAGTGACAACTACAAATAAATACGTGAGGAAAATCTTTATAACCAACTGCATATACATTCCCGGAGACGGGCACAAAAATAATCAATAATGGACAAAGTGGTCAATTAAAAGAGATCATCATTCATGGGGATTAAGTTTAAGTTATATCCGTTTGGCAGTATATAGCCAGCTTCATTGCTGAAATAAATTTGAATAGGTTGAGACCTGGAAAGATTGCCTCACTGTATGCGGTGATCCTTTTTTGAGTGGAAGATTAATAAAATAAAGCACTTTGTGTTATTTTTGTCTCTATGCTAACACCAATTTACCATATTATGATAAAGTGCTTATTGGGTTTAATTATTGTTCTTATTTCCTATAAAGCAGTCTTATCACAAGGAATTGACCTTTCTAATTTGAAGGTTTTTGAATTTGAAAGTCTCAATGGAATTGATGAAAGTTATAATGATTTTGAAGCACTCAAAGAAATATTATCAAATGCCAGAATTGTACTTCTCGGAGAGCAAACTCATGGAGATGGGGCCACCTTTGACGCAAAGGTGAAGTTAATAAAATTCCTACATCGTGAAATGGGATTTGAAATATTAGCATTCGAAAGTGGCTTGTATGAAAACTATAAAGCAAATCAAATTTGGGAAAATTCGAGTTATGTGAATAACCCATTTGAAGAGAGTGTTTTCTCAATTTGGTCAGATACAAAACAGTTGGCTAAGTTATTCGATTATGTGAAACAAAAATCCGAATCCGATCATCCTTTAGTAATTGCAGGATTTGATTTTCAGGAAGGAAGCTATTTCCGTGAGTATTACTTTCAAGATGTGAAAGAGGTTTTTCAGCAAAACAATTTTCATCTTGTAGATTCTACTATCCAGATAATAGAAGAAACATTTTTTGGCGGCATCGATTACATTTCTGACAGTGAAAAAGACTCCATCAAGTTTTACTCTGCAGTTCAAGCCATAAACGCTGAATTTAAGCAAATTACTTCTAAAGACAGACACGCACAAATACTTCATCAAGCTTTCAATAGCTTTTTAGCTGGTATTTACTGGGCTGTGGATATTTTTAAAAATAGGGATTATAAAGTTCAAAATCCGAGAGACCTGCAAATGGCTCAAAATTTGTTTTTTTTATCCGAGTTCTATCCAGATAAGAAAATAATTTGCTGGGGGGCTTCATATCATTTTGCTAACGAAATTGAAAAGTTTCAAAATACCGACCTAACCCGTCAGTACATTGTTGATATGGAAAAAGAACAACACAACGATGAAGAGGACGAGAAGTTTGATCTGGATAAAGCACTGGAAGGTGCTGTTCCTATGGGCCGCATTTTGAAAGACAAATTTAAGGACCAACTTTACAGCATCGCATTCTCATCTTACGATGGAGCCTATGGCATTGTAGGTGATGAAGTCTATACTATTCTCACTCCCCCTGTGGGGAGTATTGAACATGAACTTCATAATGCAGGTTACGAATTTGCTTTCGTAGAATACTCCCATGCGGACTCAGGAAGATTTTATTCTTCAGCCTTGGGTAACTTGCCCATACTAGCGCCATGGCAGGATATCTTTGATGGATTATTTTATATCGAAACTTCCTACCCACCTGAATTTTCTGAATATTCCGAATTAAATCTTGACAATAATTTCCAAAAAACCAGTTTCCAAATTTCCGGTAAGGTAATTGATTCCAAAACCGGTCAGGGTGTTCCTTATGTCCATATTGCGTTGGAAAATACTTCAAAAGGAACTGTAACTAACAGTGAGGGATTTTTTGAATTTAATCTCAGCAAAGAAGATAGCTTACACAAGGTTGTTTTCTTTTCTTCTGTCGGCTATGAAAGTAAACAAATCACTCTGGAGGACCCCGTATTATTAAAGGATTCTCTTGTTGTCAGGTTGGTGCAGGAAACGAGAATGTTGAATGAAATAGTTATCTCGGCGATGTTCCTTTCTGCGAAAGATATTGTTAAAAAGGCAAGAAAGTCCATTGAGTCCAATTACTATCAGAACCCATATAATCAGGAACTTTTTTACCGTGTTCAGCGACAAGTGAATGACTCGATTACATTCAGGGAGGAGGCATCAATTTATGTATACGATAAAACCGGTTATAAACCCTCAAATCGTTCTCACAAAAACTTTTTTGGTCAGATATTGCAGTTCAGAAATGTCACGGGTAATCCAAATAAGAACAAATGGGACGGGGTTGGATCCTTATGGTTGGTTTTCTCCCATGATCTGATCCTTGACAAGGACAATATACTACATAGAACTTCAGCCTATGATCTCGAACTGACTGATATTACCAAATACAATAACGAGGAAGTTTATGAAATATCCTTTATATGTAAACGACCTAGCGCCTACACCACAGGATATGGTCATCCAGCACCAAAATCCAGCCACGGCAAACTTTATATAAAAGTTAATGATTATTCCATATTAAAGTACGTGCACTGTATTGAACGCAAGCCTCGTAGACCTAAAAAATCATCAAAAACTAAGTCAGAAAATATCTATTACCGTTTGATACAGACATTTAAGCAATTTAATGGTCATTACTATCTCCACCATTCAAAACAGGTTATGTCTAGTGACAAAATTAACCTCGAATCCATGGAGAGAATCCATTATACCCAAAGTCGAGACTTGCTTTCAACCGAAATTTTTACCGAAAATGTGTTACCCTTGGAAAAACCAATAATTAAAATCAAGGTTGGTATGAAGGTAATTAAAGATAAAGAATTCTGGAACCATCATAATATTGTGCTTGAGGATAATTATAGTGATTCAACCATTTGTGATTCTCATATTGAGAAACTTAAGTAAACTGGTGCTAATCTTGACCGATTATGGGGTGTTTTGCTGATCTAGTCATAAAAAAGGATTGCCTCACTGCATTCGATGATCCGTTTTTGAGTAGAAGACTCATAAAGTAAAGCACTTTTTACTATTTTATTATTAAACCTCACCTTGATTCTGATCGAACTGCGGTGTACGAAGTCCACCTTCGTTCTTATGGAACTTCGGTGGGCGAAGTCGGGCTTGTCCGACGTAGCCCACAAAAGAGTGAATGGAATACTGTTTTCACTAAAATGCCCACCTTCGTTCTTATGGAACTTCGGTGGGCGAAGTCGGGCTTGTCCGGCGTAGCCCACAAAAGAGTGAATGGAATACTGTTTTCACTAAAATGCCCACCTTCGTTCTTATGGAACTTCGGTGGGCGAAGTCGGGCTTGTCCGACGTAGCCCACAAAAGAGTGAATGGAATGCTGTTTTCACTAAAATGCCCACCTTCGTTCTTATGGAACTTCGGTGGGCGAAGTCGGGATGACTGGATTGCCTCCCTTCGGTCGGCGATCCTTTGATGGGATACAACACCGAAGCAATGCCTTCGGCATACTTTTTATTTTTGGTTCCGATACCTGGAACAAGTTCCGTTATCTCCCCAAAAAGAAAAAAGCCACTTTCGTGACTTCTGCTTCGGTGTCGGGATGACTGGATTCGAACCAGCGGCCCCTTCGTCCCTAACGAAGTGCGCTAACCTGACTGCGCTACATCCCGTTACTAAAATTCGGAAACGCAAAATTAACCTGTCATGGTTAAAACATCAACAAATGTGTAAGCTAAGAATTTTAAATATCCAGCTTTTTGATACTTATCTTAACTGACCCTGGAATTATGACAGGAATATGTCACCTATCCGTTCATAATATGCACGCCAGTTGTCTGGTCATTTTAAAAATACCTACATCCTCAAAATTCCCAAAAAGAGATTTAATACCCAAAACGGGACTAATTTATGTAATTTAAAATCTTAAAATATACCCTGAATGCCATTTAAATGCTTTTTTATGTTTTGGCACACCCTCTGCTTTACATATGGTAAAGAACTAAAGTTGAAAGGAGGACATCATGAGAAAGCGGGAATATAATTTTTACAAATTGTTGATTGCTTCAATTTATCTATTACTTGCAATACTAATAATCATCATGATTTTATTATAATGATCGGAAAAGATACATGTTTTCGAATGCATACCGGTTGCTACGAAGCATTGGTAAACTACATGGAATTATTTTTTTTTGTCTTTTTTCAGGGACTTGAAAAACTGTGCCCAGGCAAACGGATTCAGAAGTGGATTGCTTCGGGGCATAAATTTATCCTGCTGGTAATAAATTTGCTGCTTGAGATAGTACCGGGCATTCATTGCCGCATCGTAGGGCGCATTCTGTATCATCATGGCTAAAGCTGCACCGTCGAGTCGCGAATAGATCTCTTCATCTACATCAGGTAGCTCCAAGGCAAGAATGGCCAGCTTGAAATTTTCTTCGGATAAAAATGGCATAATATCTACATTTTCAAGATAGGTAGTATCTACAATCATATTGACAAGTACATTCACCCTTTCATTTCCACCGGGAATCACGAGGCTGTATTTTTCGTACCCTACCGAACTGAATACCATGCTATCGCCTACCAAAACAGCCATTGAAAAATATCCGTAAATATTGGAAGTTGTTCCCCTTCCGCTTTTAGGAACATAAATATGGACGCCGGGAAGCTGAGCCTGGTTTTCACCTGTCACGATACCCGAAAACTGTACGATACTTTCCTGTTCCTTCTTTTGCGAAAAAGCCTGCTGCGAGATAAGAATAGTCGTCAGAAGCACTAATACCGATATAATTCCGAAAAATCTCAACGTTTAAATGAAGTTATCTTTTTCAAAGATATCAATTGCGCCACAAATTTTATACTTTTATCCTGACAATATGAAACTCAAAAGATTTAACCTATCCTTTGGTACCCAGCTTTTTAAAGCCCTTTCTGATGAAGCCCGCATCAGAATTTTATTTCTTTTGTATAATAATAATGAACTAACTATATCTGACATGGAACTCATCCTTGATTTTACACAAACAAAAACCGCCCGCCATCTTGCTTACCTTAAAAACTCCGGAATTGTTTCAGTCAGAAAACGCGGTCAATGGGTATTCTATTATTTAAAAGATGAAGTATTTGAAATCATTTCTCAGGTTTTTCTTTATTTAAATAAAGACCATGTGATCATGAATGATCAGCAGATCCATCAGACATTACTGTCGAATCGTGAACTGGCTGTAAACAAGTTGGAAACTATAAAATGGAAATCGTGAACGCGTGAAAAAATACAAGCACCTTTTCTTCGATCTTGACGAAACCTTGTGGGATTATAAGGCGAATGCTGTAGATACACTTATTGAGTTGTTTGAAAAATTTGAGCTAGGCACAAATGGTGATCTGACAGCGGACGATTTTGTGGCTGAGTTTTTCAGAACCAACAGGGAGTTGTGGAGAAAATTTGATAAAAGGCTAATCGATAAGGATAAGATCCGGCAAGACCGGTTTCCGCTGATTTTTGAAAGGCTTGGTGTTGATGGACATGAAGATGTAGCTGCGCTGCAGAAAAGCTTTATTTATGAAAGTCCGAAAAAGGGTAAACTGATCGATCATGCAGATGAGATACTGGAAGCGCTTTCAAAGCACTACAGTATGCATATTATTACCAATGGCTTTGAAGAAATACAGGCAACCAAATTAAAATATTCAGGCCTTGAAATGTATTTCCAGGAAGTAGTAACGTCCGAACGGGCGAATGCCCAAAAACCTGATCCAGGTATATTTTTATTTGCCATGGAGGCAGCAAATGCAAAAGCATCGGAATCGGTTATGATTGGCGATAATCTCATTACGGACATTCAGGGAGCGCGCGGTGTGGGCATGGAACAGGTATTTTTCAATCCGGGTAAAATAACTCATGACCTGGAAGTCACACACGAGATAAATCACCTTTTTGAGTTGTCGGGTATCCTACTAAATGTGTAGGTAAATCATTAGTTTTGCCGCCTGTAAATTAGAGGTTTAAACTGAAAACAATTAAGTAATATGGCTACAGGATTTTTCAATGTGCCGGTACCCAAAAACGAACTGGTATTGAGTTATGCACCCGGGTCTCCCGAGAGGGAAACCTTGCTGAATGCCATTGCGGAAGCAAGGGAGACAGAAGTGGAGGCGCCCATGTATATCGGAGGTGAAGAAGTAAGATCGGACAAAAAAGTTGCCATGCATCCACCCCACGACCATCAACATGTATTGGGTTACTATCATGCGGGTGATGCCACGCATGTAGAGCAGGCGATCAATGCCGCAATGAGTGCTAAAGATATGTGGGCAAATATGGCCTGGGATCATCGTGCAAGCATTTTTCTTAAAGCAGCAGATCTGATTACGGGACCATACCGTGCAAAACTGAACGCGGCCACCATGCTGGCGCAGTCAAAAACCCCTTTTCAGGCAGAAATTGATGCGGTTTGCGAACTCGCAGATTTTTTCAGGTACAATGTTCAGTTTATGTCGGAGATCTATGCAGAACAGCCTGAATCTTCACCGGGAGTATGGAACCGTATTGAACACCGTCCTTTGGAGGGCTTTGTTTTTGCCCTGACGCCATTCAATTTTACTTCCATAGCGGGTAATTTGCCAACCGCACCGGCGCTTATGGGCAATACGGTGGTTTGGAAACCAGCAAATTCTGCGATCTATTCAGCCAATATGCTGATGCAGATATTCCGGGAAGCCGGATTACCAGACGGTGTAATCAATCTTATGTATGTGAGTGGTCCCGTGGCAGGAGATGTTATCTTCAAACACCCTGATTTTGCAGGGATCCACTTTACCGGAAGCACCGGTGTATTTCAACATATATGGAAAACGATCGGGAACAATATTGTAACATATAAATCCTATCCGAGGATCGTTGGTGAAACTGGAGGAAAAAATTTTATTGTAGCTCATAAATCAGCGGATCCGAAAGCCGTTGCCACAGCCATCATCCGTGGAGCATTCGAATACCAGGGCCAGAAATGTTCGGCTGCCTCACGGGCATATATTCCGGACAACCTGTGGCCGGAAATTAAACAGAAACTCCTCGACGATATAAAAAGTATCAAAATGGGCGGTGTGGAAGACTTCACAAACTTCTTCAATGCAGTAATCGATGAAAAAGCCTTTGATAAAATATGTGGTTATATCGAAGGGGCAAAAGCTGACAATAACGTAGAAGTGATTTCAGGGGGAGGTTGTGATAAATCGACCGGTTATTTTATTGAGCCAACTGTATTACTTACTAACGATCCAGGATATATCACTATGCGTGAAGAAATATTCGGACCAGTGATTACTATTTATATTTACAAGGCGGATAATTTTGAAGAAACATTAAAACTTGTAGATAATACCTCGCCGTATGCATTAACAGGATCCATTTTTTCACAAGACCGCTATGCTTCCGAAAGGGCCAGTCAGGCGCTGGTAAACTCAGCAGGGAACTTTTATATCAATGACAAACCTACCGGCGCAGTGGTTGGACAACAGCCTTTTGGAGGTGCAAGAGCTTCGGGTACCAATGACAAAGCCGGGTCAAAACTGAACCTTCAGCGATGGGTATCACAGCGCACGATCAAAGAGACGTTTGTACCACCTACCGATTACAGGTACCCGTTTATGGATTAACAGAATCATGCACTTAGTTTGTAAAAGTCCCTGCAATAGTATTGAAACGCACTACAGCAGGGCTTTTTTTATTTTAAGGCATCCACCGAAACGACCTCATTAACGGAAGAGGTGATTTTCCGTTGACAATATTTAATCATTACACACAGGTCGTGTTTGAGCAAATCCTTTAAGGCTGGAATTTAGGTTTTTACTCCATCATATTGAATATTAAGATAAAATTATATTCCGGGAGTTTTATATAACTTCTCCAGGTGCTAATTTTGATAATTGAAAACGAAGAGTATATGGCCCATCTGAGCAAACAACAAAGGATTAATTTAGCCACATTGATGCAACAGGGAAGAAAAACGGAGGTCCTGAAGCTTCTGACTGACCAGTATGGTTTTTCATCAGAAGAAGCGGATATGGAGGCCGAAAGTTTGTCAAAATCAGTTGATACATTAATAACCGATCGCGATAATTCAACTTTCGGTATCCGGATGGCGGGCTGGATATTGAGTATCGCCGGCATCATTCTGTTAATTGCAGCGAGTTATTTTTTTCTGGATACACATGGCAAAAAGACAGACTGGACAACGGTGGAAGGCAGGGTGGCACATTTGATTGTTGATGTTGGTGAGGGCGGGGCAGCGCCTGTAGTGGTATATACCTGGAGGGACGACAGCCTATCATATACTTCAGGTGTTTATTCTTCGCCTCCGGCATATAAAACGGGTGATCCGGTAAAATTATACGTTGATCCGGCTTCTCCTGAAGATGCATTTATCGATTCATTTCGTGAATTATATCTTTTTCCAACAATTATAGGAGTACTTGGATTTGTCTTTGTACTAATTGGGTTGCTGATCCTCTTCTTTGCAAAACGTGTATAAAAAAAGTCCTGACATATTCAGGACTTCAATAAAAGAATTATGTTAAAAATTCGGGGGTCTAATCCAATTGCGCTTCAAGCTTACTTGTTAATACGGTTTTTGGAACCGCACCGATTTGTTTATCCACAATCTCTCCGTTCTTGAAAAACAAAAGCGTCGGAATACTCCGGATGCCAAACTTGGCAGACACTCCCGGGTTATTATCCACATCAACTTGGCCGATCACTGCTTTCCCGTCGTATTCTCCTGCCATCTCTTCTACTACAGGGCTGATCATTTTACAAGGTCCGCACCACTCTGCCCAAAAGTCTACCATTACGGGCTTTTCAGAATTAATAATTTCTTCAAAATTATCGTCAGTGATTTCTACTGGTTTACTCATCTCAAAATTACTTAATCGTTAAATAAATAGAATTTACTTTGTACCGAAACGCAAATATATAAGAAATTGTTCCTTATACCTTAACATATTTTTTAAACTCAGGCGTATGATTTTTAGGAACTTCAATTTTCCTTCCCAAAAGGTTTACTTTCAGGCTTTCAAATTGATTTAGAGCATTAAATAATTCGTTATCAGGGTTTATCAGATACTTTTTTGATAGTAATTCTGTTTTGATTCCGCTTTCAATATCTGTTAGCTGAATTTTAAGGTTGCATTTTCCCGGCGAATTAATGATTACTGCCTCAAGCTCATTTAAAAGATGTTCGTTCAGGTCAGTAATATCAATGGTAATTTCCAGTTCTTTGCTCAAATTTTCGCGTATATCATTCAAGAGTTGTATAACTCTCGGCCTGAATTCCCATACGCCAGGTTGGTTATATCGTTCCTCTACCTTTCCGGTGAGATAAAGGAAGTTGCCGGGGTAAAGAAAATGCCTGTATTTTAAATACTCCTCGCCAAACATGGCCATGTCCAGCACGCCCTTAAAGTCTTCAATAGAAAACAATCCGAAAGGATTGCCGGTCTTGGTGTACCGCTCGGTGTATTTGGTTACGATTCCCCCTACATGTATAATCTTATTCTTGTAATTCTCATATTCATCCGGAGGGCATGTGCAAAAATACGTAAGATCAATCCTGAATTGGTCCAGGGGATGCCCGCTGATATAAAAGCCCACGACTTCTTTCTCAATTTTTAGTTTTTCAATATCACTGTAGGGTTCCATCGGCGGATACTTAGGCTTGGATATCATGGAATTTCCTGCTTCTCCAAACAAAGAATGCTGTGAGGCATTCTTTTCCACCTGCGCTTTGTTGCCAAACTTAATGGCGAGTTCGATTAATGAAGCATCAATGTTTTCAGGCTTTTCGAGGTATTGCCGGCGATTAAAATCCGGAAAACAGTCGAAAGCGCCTGCCATGGCAATACTTTCAAAGGTTTTTTTATTGACGGTGCGCAGATTTACTCTCGAAGCAAAATCGAATATATCCGTAAATGGCCCGTTTTTGTCACGTTCACTGATAATGGCTTCCACGGCTGCTTCTCCCGTGCCCTTAATGGCCCCTAACCCAAACCTGATTTCACCCTTCTTGTTTACGGTAAACTTTAACCGGCTTTCGTTGATCTCGGGTCCCAGCACTTTCAGGTTTTGCTTTCGGCACTCATCCATAAAGAAGGTGATCTTATCAATATTGCTCTGATTGTTAGTCAATACGGAGGCCATATATTCGGCCGGATAATGCGCTTTGAGGTAGGCGGTCTGATAAGCAACCACCGAGTAAGCGGCGGAGTGTGACCTGTTAAAACCATAAGCAGCAAATTTTTCCATTACGGTAAAAACTTCCTCTGCTTTTTCTCTGTCGATATTGTTTTTTTCTCTGGCTCCTTTTACAAAAATCTCCCGTTGCCGTTCCATCTCTGATTTCTTCTTCTTACCCATTGCTCTCCGCAGCAAATCTGCTTGTCCTAATGAATAGCCGGCAAGAACCTGGGCAGTCTGCATGATCTGTTCCTGATAAACCATGATGCCATAGGTGTTTTTCAGGATGGGCTCAAGCAATGGATGCGGGTATTCAACTTTTTCTTTGCCGTGTTTGCGATCAATAAAGTTGGGGATAAAATCCATTGGTCCCGGCCTGTAAAGGGCATTCATGGCTATCAGATCTTCCAGGTCGGTCGGCTTCAGTACTTGCATGTATTTTCTCATACCCGCCGATTCAAACTGAAATGTTCCAACGGTATCTCCTTTCTGATATAATTCAAATGTTTTTTTGTCATCAAAAGGAATAGTATCGATATCGACTTCTATTTTCCGGCTCTGTTTAATCATCCTGATTGTATCTTTGATGATTGTAAGGGTTTTGAGACCAAGAAAATCCATTTTTAGCATGCCGGCGTCTTCAATAAATTTACCGTCAAACTGCGTTACCAGAAGATTGGAATCTTTTGATGTGGAAACGGGAATATAATTGGTAAGATTGCTGGGCGCAATGATCACACCAGCAGCATGAATTCCGGTATTCCGTACCGATCCCTCTAGTTTTTCTGCCAGTTTAAGCACTTCGGCACGTTTGTCTTTACCTTTTCTTATTTCTGCCAGCTCGGGCACTTCTTTATAGGCCTGCTCCAGCGTAATACCAGGCCTTTCGGGTACCAGTTTGGCCAATACATTTGATACGGAAAGTGGCAAGTCGCAAACCCGTGCTACATCGCGGATGGCCATTTTTGCCGCCATCGTCCCAAAAGTTATAATTTGCGCTACCTGGTTGTAGCCATATTTATCCACCACATAGTCGATTACTTTTTGTCGTCCTTCATCGTCGAAATCCGTATCAATATCAGGCATACTTATCCTTTCGGGATTCAGGAACCGTTCGAACAGCAGGTTGTACTTTATCGGATCGATATTGGTGATCCCGATGGCATAGGCAACGACTGAGCCTGCCGCCGAGCCCCGCCCGGGCCCGATCATTACCCCGAGTTGACGGCCTGCATTTATCAGGTCAGCCACGATAAGAAAATACCCGGCAAATCCCATATGCTTGATGATGCTCAGCTCATGATTGATTCGTTCTTCTACTTCAGCTGTGATCTCACTATACCTTTTCGGAGATTTGGCTCCTTCGAATGTGATATGTTGCAGGTACTCATCGGCATTGTTAAAACCCGGAGGCAGTGGGAAGTTGGGAAGAAGCACATCGCGCTTAAGCTCCAGGGTTTCTACTTTGTCGCTGATTTCAAGCGTATTGTCGAGCGCTTCCGGAATATCATGGAACAACCGGCCCATTTCCTCCTGAGTTTTGAAATAGAACTGGTCGTTGGGAAAACCAAAACGAAACTCCTTTCCACCCGAGCCGTTTCCTTTCCAGATGGGTTTACTCTGCAACTCCCCGGTATTTATGCAAAGTAATATATCGTGTGCGTTGTAATCATCCTGATCTACATAATGCGAATCGTTTGTGGCAATAGTTTTGATGTTATATTTTTTTGCAAAACGTAAAAGTGTAGTATTTACCTTATCTTGCTCCTCAAGGTCATGACGTTGCAATTCGATGTAAAAGTCTTCTCCGAAGAGATCCAGCCACCATGTAAGCAACTCCTCGGCTTTTTCTTCGCTTTTATGCAATATTGTCTGGGGTATTTCGGCTGCCAGGCAGCATGACGTGGCTATCAATCCTTCATGATATTTTTCAACAAGCGATTTATCAATCCGGGGCCATTTACTGTACATCCCTTCTATATATCCTAGCGAGCAAAGCCTGGTCAGGTTTTCGTACCCTTTTTTGTTTTTGGCAAGCAGCAACTGATGATACCGCTTGTCTTTTTCTTCTTTACTGAATTTATGCCGGGTGCGGTCCTTAACAAGATAAAATTCGCAACCAATGATCGGTTTTATGTTAAACTTGCTGGCCTCGGCCACAAATTTAAAAGCACCGAACATATTGCCGTGGTCAGTCAACGCCACAGCCTTCATGTTGTCTTCCTTTGCTTTTTTCATTATCGCCGTAATACTGGCTGCACCATCGAGTAATGAAAATTGCGTGTGGCTGTGTAGGTGAATGAACTCCGGCATTGTATTTTTTATATATTTTTTATAATATAATTATTCTGATTATCAGTGGATTGAGTCATATAATCCTCCAGTATATACAATGAACTAATTTTTTCCTTATTTTTGAGTATTGTAATTTACAATCAGGAATATAATTATCTCATTGTCGCTTGAAATGACCATTACGAAATTAAAAAGAAATGGCTGCGTCTCCTAACCATAGTTGCAATAAATATTACCTCAGTTTGGTTTTTGTTTTTTTTCAGAGTTTTTCCGGAGGATACGGATACAGCCAGGTAGTTACACCGGATGTTTTAAACTTTTTGGGATGGAATTATGAACAGAATACTGCCATCATGACCATATCGCTGGGGGAGGTTGCTGTACACACGATATCCGGAAACGGAGGTATCATCACACAGGGTTTTTTACAACCTGAAATAAAACCTCCATGCAGTGATTTTAAGATCAACTACTATCCCAACCCTGTCATAGATTTTATAACCATACGCGATGAAGCATGCGGAAAATTAATTGACACCATTGAAATTGTAGATATGTACGGAAAGCAGATAATGCGAACCCGTCTTGATAACCGTACTGCCGATTTGAGGTTTTTGGGCGTTGGCCTTTATATCGTCAGAACTTATTCCGCACAAGAAGATGCATTGGGTTCTTTCAAGATTGTAAAAATTGCAAATTGATGTTTAAGACTGGTGGATATTTTTATATAAGCAAGTGTTTTGGTTTGATTACCATTTTGGTATTTCTGTGGATGGAGGCATTTTCTCAGGCCCCTTTGGGTATAAATTATCAGGGAGTGGCCAGAAATCCGGATGGGAGCCCGCAGGTAAATCAGGCCATTAGCCTCCGTGTTAGTATTTTGGCAGAAGGTTTAAATGGCTTGTCTGAATATGTTGAAACACATGCAGTGACCACTAACCAATTTGGCTTGTTTACAATCGTGATCGGCCAGGGTGAACATACCGGTTCGCTGCAGGATGTTGACTGGCAAACAGGGAATAAATGGCTTCAGATTGAAATGGACATGCGTGGCGGGAGTAATTTTGAAATGGTAGGCACCCAGCAGATTTTCAGCGTTCCGTACGCCATGTATGCCTCGCAGTCCGGAACCGGGATGACTGCCGGAGATGGAATTGATGTTACCGGAGGCGTTATCTCCAATACTAAACCGGACAAGCCGGTAAGTTTGCTGGGAGCAGGTACCGTAAATGTATCAGGTACTTATCCGGATTATGTTATTACAGGAATTGAGGGGCAACAAACATTATCGGAAGTATTGATGCAGGATAATGATGCTGGAAATATGCGTATCAGAAACCTTGCCGAACCTGTGAGCAATCAGGATGTAGCCACAAAATCTTATGTTGATTCCAGAAATGTAGATGACGCAGACGCAGATCCAACTAACGAGATCCAGAATGCTGCGCAGGTAGCAGTAACACCAACAGGCAATCTTACATCCACTCAGGTGCAACTGGCGCTTGAAGAACTGCAGGCTGACATTGATGCAGACCTGGATGCGAATCCGGCCAATGAGATTCAGAATCTATCAGATGTGCTTGGGCAAGGATCTGATGCGGGTGGTGCTATAATTAATAATTTGGCAGACCCTATAGTTGCTACCGATGCTGCTACAAAGAATTATGTAGATGCTCAGGATGCGCTTGATTTAGATAAAGATGTCACCAATGAGATACAAACCTTAAGTGATGTGCTTACTCAAGGGTCGGATGCAGGTGGTTCTAGTATCAATAATCTTGCAGACCCGATACTTGTTCAGGATGCTGCTACGAAAAGCTATGTAGATGCACAAGATACTGGTTTAGCGAATTCCATAACAACAAATTCAACTGCTATATCAACAGAATCAACCAATAGAGCCAATGCTGATGCGGCAATTCAATCAGAGTTAGATGCCACTGAAGCTGGTGCTGGATTAAATACAAATGGAACATATACTCCTGATGGTACTACTACTTATCTTACTACAGCTACTGATCTAAAACAAGCAGATAAACTGCTAGACCAACAGATAGCCATCAATACATCAGATATTGCAACGAATACCACTGATATTGTTACCCTTACAACTGCTATAAATACAACTTATGCATTCAAGGTACCAATTTCAGCAACTACTTCAACAGACTTAACCTTTGACCTATCTTTATTTATTTTCGATGAAAACGGAATAATCTCTGGAAGCTCAATTAATATTACAGAACCTGGGATTTATACATTCATAATCAAAGGTACATCTAGTCTGGCAACTCCATCAGATATGTATATTGTTATCAGTTCAGTTAATTATTTAGTGGCAATAGATAATTTTAGTTACTATAGTGATGTATTTCTATTTAAACTTAATGTTGGTGATGTTGTAGAACTTAAGATAGTATCTGTTGGAAGTATTGAAACATTCAATTTAGAATTTTTTGGCTACAAAATTTAGCACCATGTCCAAATCACCTACTTTGTCTGTATAAACTTTCCATAACTTTACTCAAATCAATTTCAGAAATCTTGCGGGTTGACAACTTTTCCATAATTCAATAACTACAGGGCACAAAAATTACTTTTTTAGTTTCAAAAAATGTTTCATCAAAGAATGATGCTATATCAAAAACACGATAAAGATGTCCAAGTTCGTTCATTTCTTCTTCTACGTCTCCTCCTTTTAAATAAAGGATCCCGTTTTCCAGGGAGTTAACAGAATGGCTGTAGATTTTTTTATTTACCCAATAATAAAATGTATTCATTCTGGTGACAGCACGGCTGATTATAAAATCGTATTTGTCGTTTACATTTTCGGCCCGGATTTGCATCGGTTTAACATTTGACAGGTTAAATGATGAAGCGATTTCCCTGACAACTGTAATTTTCTTGCCGATGGAATCTGTGAGGTGAAATTGAACTTCCGGAAACAAAATTGCCAGTGGAATGCCCGGGAATCCGCCACCTGTACCTGCATCCATGATTTTGGTACCTGACCTGAATGAGATGACGTTGGCAATTGCCAGCGAATGAAGAATATGACGGACATACAGATGGTCAATATCCTTCCTTGAAATCACGTTGATTTTTTTATTCCAGCTTATATACAATCCCCCCATTTTTTCGAATTGCTCTTTTTGACGGGGATTCAGATCTGGAAAGTATTTATAAATGCTGTCAGCCGGATGCATGCGTGTAAGATATTCAGACTATAAATGATTGAAACCAATAGAAAGTACAAACCTGTTACATATGCTGCTCTTTCCCTTTTACCAGGTCATACATCAGTTCGCGAGCACGGTGCAGTTGCGCCTTCACTGTACCTAATGGGGATTCAAGCTCCTTTGCTATCTCTTCATATGAAAGCTCTTTAAAATAGCGTAAACGTACAAGCCGTTGATATTTGGCCGGAAGTTTGGTGACAAACATTTGTACAAGTTCTTTTTTCTGTGACTTTATCGCTTCTTCCTGTGGATTCGGGTTTTTATCCTGAACATCAATGGTAACATTTTCGCCGCTTTCATCCTGGTATGAAGTATTAAGACTCATTGTTTCCAATCTTTTTTTCCTTATAAAATCAATGGAATTGTTGGTAGCAATACGGAAAAGCCAGGTACTGAAAGTATAGTCTTTCTTAAACCGGTGAAGGTTTTTAAATGCTTTGGCAAATGCTTCAATAGTGAGATCTTCGGCATCATCAACATTTCTCACCATTTTCAGAATCATGTGATATACAGGTTTCTTGTAGCGTTCCATAAGAAGAGCAAAAGCCTGCTCATCATGCTCATTTGTAGCCTGATCAATCAGCTTAAAGTCATCCAGGGCTTTTTGTGAAAACTGTTTTTTCAACTCGTCCATTCAATTTTTCGTGTAAACAGCGACCGCAATCCAACGATGATATAGAAAAAAATAAAAATTAAATCTATAAATATGACCAAGGTCAACGGGAAATAATTCCCGGTTTTTTTATTCAGCATATGGAAGCCGGCAATAAACGGAATGTAACCAACTGTAAAAATAAGGATTATTACTACGGGATTAAGGTTAAAACCCGGACTGGATATAAATCCTGCCCAAAATAATAAGTGAATTAACGCATATAATCCTAAAAATATTTTATTTCTTAATTTATAATGCCTTCCTACTGATAAATGCCTGGTTTTTTGTAAAATGTATCCCCTTAATGTAGTTACAGGTTCTGAAATAACAATTGAATCAGGATCTAATACAACAGAAGTGCTTTCAGAAGTTGCATTCTTATTAACAAACAGATCGTCATCGCCACCTGTAATTTTCTGAAATCCGTTGAATCCGTTTTTAGACATAAAAAAGCTTTTGCGATACGACAAATTACGTCCTACTCCCATATAGGGCATCCCGTTGGATGCGGACCCCAGGTATTGAATGGCCGTGACACATGTTTCAAACCGGATAAGTTTATTTAAAAAGCCGTTTTTTTGTCTGTAAGGAGAGAATCCAAGCACAAAATCAGTATCATTACCATATCCAGCCATCATTTTTTTTATCCATAATTTTGATGCCGGCAGGCAATCTGCATCCGTCAGCAGGATTTTATCGTAGGATGCGGCCCTTATTCCCAATGTAAGTGCATACTTTTTGCTATTGATATGGTCAGGTATATGATCGATGATGACGATACGCATTCGACTGAAAATTTTTTGTTGACCGATAAGAAAGTCATGCGTGCCATCTGAGGTATTATTGATAACAATGATGATCTCATACAACGGGTATTCCTGATTGAACAAATGTGGCAGCAGATTACGGAGGTTTTTTTCTTCATTACGGGCGGCTATCAGTACTGATACACCTTCGTGTTGCAGGCTATTTTCATCCGGCGGCTTGATTTTTGCAAGACCACGCATATAATAAAGCTGGTAGCTGATATGAGATACAGCTAAAGCCGCATATACAAGGTAGAGAATGTCTGTCATGTGCATAAAGGAGGCCGGCAAATATAAAAGCATTATCATAATTATAAGCCTTACTCTATAAGTAAAGAGATGTCAGAAACCTGAATTAAGTTACAGTTATGTGGATATCCACTAGTCTGTTGCTATGGCAGGCAAACGCAGGATACATTCCGGGTTGGACGAATTTACCTGCTCCGGAAGATATATTTAAGTATTTTGTTTCCAATGCCATACTACCGGGGTTATACCCTTTCATTAAATCGGCGTATTTTTACGCGGAATGGCTACATCACATGAAATTTATTCTGACAAATACGGATATAGGATCAGGAGCACGGGTAGGAATTATCGAAACGGCTCACGGAAGTATTGAAACTCCGGTTTTTATACCCGTCGGTACGGCAGGATCTGTGAAAGCGGTGCATCAGCGCGAACTCGCTGATGATATTGGTGCACAGGTTATTCTTGGCAATACGTATCATCTGTACCTTCGGCCCGGCCTGGATATTATTTCTGCTGCAGGAGGATTGCATAAATTTAATGCATGGGACAAGCCCATATTATCCGACAGTGGTGGCTATCAGGTATATTCACTTGCAGAAAACAGGAAAATTACTGACGGAGGGGTGACTTTCAGGTCACATATCGACGGATCCAGGCACCATTTTACACCGGAAGGAGTTATTGAAATTCAACGCAAAATCGGGGCGGACATTATTATGGCTTTTGACGAATGTACGCCTTACCCCTGCACCTATGATTATGCCAGGACTTCCTTGAAGCTCACGCATGCATGGCTGAAACAATGTTGCGAACGCATGGATGATACCGGAGGACTTTACGGTTATGACCAGGCGCTATTTCCTATTGTTCAAGGTAGCACGTTTAAGGATCTTCGCACAAAGTCGGCTGAAATAATTGCTTCATCAGGAAGGGAGGGGAATGCGATAGGCGGGCTTTCCGTAGGCGAACCTGTTGATGAAATGTATGAAATGACCGAACTTGTTTGTCAGATACTACCTAAAGACAAGCCGCGTTATCTTATGGGAGTAGGTACGCCTGAAAATATACTTGAGTGTATTGCGCTTGGCATCGATATGTTTGATTGTGTAATGCCTACAAGGAACGGAAGAAATGGCATGCTTTTTACTTCAGAAGGAATTATTAATATCCGCAATGAAAAATGGAAAAATGATTTCAGCCCCATTGACAAATCGTTGGGAGGGTATGTAAGTACGTTTTATTCAAAAGCATATTTGCGGCATTTAATTATAAGCAAAGAAATTCTCGGCGCACAAATAGCAAGTATTCATAATCTTACTTTTTATTTGTGGCTGATAAGAAAAGCACGGGAGAAGATTATTGCAGGCGAATTTGCAAACTGGAAAGACATGATGGTGAAAAAGATAAGTACCAAGCGCAAATGAAGGTTATTGATAAATATATATTAAAGAAACTGCTCAGTACGTTCTTTTTCGTGGTGTTTCTGCTGGTAATGATCATTGTGGTAATTGACATTACCGAAAAGATGGAAAGATTCACTACAGCGGACCTGACTTTTAAGCAGGTTGCCGGCTTTTATCTGGATTACATTCCCTGGCTTGCAAATACCATCGCACCCATCACCGTTTTTATTGCCACCGTGTTTGTGACGGCAAACCTGGCAAGCCATACGGAGATCATTGCCATTTTGAGCAGTGGAATAAGCTTCAGACGCCTTATGGTGCCTTATATGATTGGCGCTACGTTCATCGGCGGTGTGAGTTTTTATTTCACCGGGTGGGTGATACCTGATACCACAAAATCAAGGGTTGAATTTGAACATAAATACCTGGAGGCGAAATTTTATTTTTCGGAAAGGGATAACCATTTCCAGGAAGGCCAGGGCCTTTATGTTTATGTGAGAAACTATGTAAACACTTCAAACACGGGCTATAATTTTACCATGGAGAAGTTTGAAAACTATAAACTGGTAGAAAAGCTTACTTCAAATAACATCAAATGGAATGATGAAACAAAAAAGTGGCAGTTGAACAACTGGCAATTGCGGATACTCCATAAGAATGGTGAATTAATTCGGGAAGGGAAAAGGCTTGATACCCTTTTAAGGCTCCATCCTGATGATTTTGCAAGCAATAAGCGTCTTAATGAAGCGCTTACCATCCCCGAACTTGATCAGAAAATCAACGACCTGATCGACAGGGGACTGGATGGATACAAAATTTACCAGATTGAAAAGTATATGCGGATTACGTATCCGTTTACGGCAATTATACTAACATTTATTGCTGTGATAGTGTCGGCCAGAAGGGCCAGAGGGGGCACAGGTTTCCAGATCGCAATGGGATTTGTTATTTCATTTGTCTTTATAATATTTTTTGTAATGAGCAAGAGTATGGCAGAGGGAGGGAGTCTGAATCCGCTTCTTGCAGTCTGGCTGCCTAACATCACCTTTACTGCCCTGGGGTTGGTGCTTTACAAAACAGTTCCGAGATAGTTCATGGCAGGGGTAAGACATTATGCACAACTGCATTTTATTGTACTACTATGGGGATTTACAGCCATACTTGGTTTACTTATCAGTATTCCTGCCGTTGAGCTGGTGTTTTACCGTACATTACTTTCATTTCTGGGCCTGTTTATTCTGCTGTATTTCAGAAAAGAGCTTGTTATCCCCGGACGTTTAAGCAGCCTGAAGTTTTTAAGTACAGGTATATTATTTTCGGTGCACTGGATATTTTTTTTTGAGGCTGCAAGGGTTTCAAATGCCTCCGTTACCCTGGTGGGTATGTCAACAGTAACGCTGTGGACTGCACTATTAGGGCCTCTGGTGACAAGACAGAAATTAAAGATTTTTGAAGTAGTACTTGGGGCGTTCATCATCCTGGGAATTTATATTGTATTCAAAGCGGATATTAAATATAAAACGGGCTTGATAATGGCCATGATCTCAGCTATTTGTGCCGCCATATTTATGTTAATTAATTCGGGGTTCACCAGGCAGTATAATCATTTTGTGATCATGAGTTATGAGATGCTCGGCGCCTGTATTACGACCGCGTTTTTTCTTCCTTTCTATAAGATATATCTGACTGATAGCGGCAAATTGCACATGATCCCCTCGTCACTCGACTGGATTTATATTCTTGTTCTTGCTCTGGTGTGTACGGTATATGCCTATTCTACCTCCATAAAGCTGATGAAAAAGTTCTCCCCCTATACGATAAATCTTGTTGTAAATATGGAGCCTGTGTATGGAATTCTGCTGGCTCTCGTCATTTTTGGTGATCGCGAAAAAATGACATATTCATTTTACATGGGAGCGTTCGTCATCATTGCGGCTGTATTTTGTTATCCAGTTCTGAATAGGATCCTGATGAAGAAAAAAATAAGCCTTCAGAATAATGCCAACTGAACAATTTTATGTAACGGGTCATTTGTTTTTCTTCCCCCTATTCATATCAACCAATTTTACCTTTCCATATCCGGTAGTTATTCGGAAAACCTGTAAGAACCGGCTCTCCTGAGAAAATCCCATACACCGTTGAACCTGATCCTGACATGGCTGCAAACGCAGCTCCCGATTGGTAAAGCTTGTCTTTAATTGCTTTGATTTCAGGAAATTCCGGGAACACTATTTTCTCAAAATCATTCGTCAAAAAATCCCTCCATTCACCTACCGGTTTTTTCAATACTTCAGCCGGAGGGATTTCAGGACTTGAAAATTTCGAGATCTTTTGATATAGCGCTGCGGTGGGAATTTGAATATCCGGATTGACCAATACCAGATAGTCTGATTTCAGGGAAATATCAATCTCTTCCAGACTAGTTCCCGTACCTGATGCAATGGCCGGAATATTTTTAATAAAAAAGGGGCAATCACTTCCTAAACCCGCTGCAATCTTTTCCATTGCGGTTGCAGTCAGGCCTAACGAGAATAACGTATTAAGGGCTTTGATTGTAAATGCTGCATTTGACGAGCCGCCTCCTAATCCTGCGGCAAATGGGATAACTTTATGGAGGTGCATCTTTACAGCAGGTAAATCAAACGCCTTTTTCATTAAATGATACGCCTCCAGGCAGAGATTCTTGTCAGTTGGTCCGGGTATATTCAGTCCTGATAAAGTGAATTCTTCTTTCCGGGCAGTAACTAATTCAAGAATATCCTGCCAGGGTACCGGGTAAATTGGAGTTAGGATATCATGATACCCGTCTTTTCTTTTTCCCACGATACGGAGCCCGATATTGATCTTAGCATTTGGGAATACTACCATGCCACAGCCGGATTTAAACAATAAAAGCAGTCTTGGTTAGATAACTCTGGTTGTAAAAGTTGGTAATAACAGATAATGCCGTATTACTCGTTTTTAATTGCATACAGCATTTCTACGATTTCGTCCGTAATCCCAGAGGTCGAAAATCCTCCGTCATGCATCAGATTTTGCATGGTAACCATCCGTGTAAGATCAGAAAACATGACGACAATATAATTTGCACAGTCTTCAGCAGATGCATTTCCAAGAGGCGATAATTTATCTGCGTAATCAAGAAATGCATCGAACCCGGTTATGCCTGTGCCTGCCCGTGTAATGGTTGGCGACTGTGAAATGGTATTGACTCGCACCTTTTTTGATTTTGCAAAGCGGTTGCCATAGCTGCGTGCGATCGACTCCAGTAGTGCTTTGGCATTGCCCATATCGGAATAATCCGGATAGGTGCGTTGTGACGCAATGTAGGACAATGCTACAATGGAGCCCCATTCATTCATTGCATCCAGCTTCTCGGCCGTTTGCATAATCCGATGAAACGACATAGCCGAAATATCCAGTGTTTTATGGAACCATTCATAATTAAGGTCGCCGTAAGCTTTTGCTTTTCTTACATTGGGGCTCATTCCGATGGAATGAAGCACGAAATCAAACTTGTCATCTAATATTTCCAGTGACTTTTGAAATAGATTTTCAACGTCGTTCATAGAGGTGGCGTCGGCTGAAATGATTTCTGCTCCAACCTTTTCAGCAAGTTGATTTATCTCACCCAGCCTCATCGCTAAAGGCGCATTGGTAAGAACAAATTTGCCGCCTTCTTCATGTACTTTAAGCGCTGTTTTCCAGGCAATAGAATTTTCGTCAAGGGCGCCGAATATTATACCCTTTTTTCCTTTTAATAAGTTGTATGCCATTTCAAAGCTTTTGTAAGTATCCTGTTATTTTCCGGTTACACGATTTGCAGTAATAGGAAACACACCCATCTGGCCGCTGTCTATCGTACCGGAGAAGGTATCGCCTGCAAATACTCCCGACATAGACAAATCAATACCGGCCAGGTAAAACTGGCATGTGATTTTTCCGTCTGCGTAATACAGATTTTCCATTTCTGTTTCACCATACTCTGCCGACTTAAATGAACCGGTAAATACATCATCTGGTTTTGTCAGAATAAAAGTGCCATTGGTATCGCCGGAAGGAGTACCGGTTACCACATATTCCCAGGTTCCAACCGGACTGTAAACAACTTTACGGATGCCGGCACATCCAACGTTTACTACGGCAAGCAGGAAAATCATATAAAATTTTCTCATAGTTTTTAGTTCCTGAATTTCACGGGCTGCAATATAGTTAAAAATAAGATTACGTTGAACCCTATAGTATAACTTGAATTTACCCCATTCTTTAAGTGAACCCCAGCATTTTATCTGTGGTTTAAGCTTTTTTGTATTCATTGGTGGTATTCTGCCTGGCAATAAGGTCGAAGCGAGACGCTTCGACCAGGGTAAACTATATACTGGTCTGAGCGCCCGCCCGGCTGAGCCATTCGGACGGGTCCGCTCAGACCCCAGATAAAGTTTTTGTTTCATTGATCATTTATTTTTATGCTTACAAAAAGTTACCCCGTTTTTAAAAATATGCTTTTCCACTTGCCAAAACTATCAAAACCCTGACATTTAATGAGTTACAAGATTTATTATCAAAATACCGTGGTAACTTTAAATAGTATAACACAGTTACAACAGGCAATCGTAGTACGTAATATCCAACCTATGAGTAACCGTAATATCTGAGATAAAATAATGATTACGTTGGAACCGGTTTATTTGCCATAGCCGCTATTGAGCAAGCTTTTCTACCAGTGAGTTGTAAATAATGAAGTTATCTTCATCGTAACACACAAATAGTATTTCGGCCGGAATATCATAGCTAGTGATGAACCCAGCCACAGCCTGTAGAGCAATTTCAGCGGCCAGCTTTTTCGGAAATCCGTAAATGCCCGTGCTGATATTAGGAATGGCAACTGAGTCCAGATTATGCGTATATGCAAGCTTAAGCGAATTCAGATAAGCGTTGCGCAGCAAATCTTTTTCATTATGATTGCCACCGCACCATACAGGACCTACGGTATGGATTACATATTTAGCCGGTAGATTGCCTGCTGTAGTGATCACGGCCTCACCCGTAGCACAGCCGCCTATTTTCAAACACGCTTTAAGGATTTCCGGCCCTCCTTTACGATGGATAGCACCGTCAACGCCACCTCCGCCTGCAAGCGAAGCATTCGCCGCGTTTACAATGGCGTCGGTTTTCACCGTAGTAATGTCGCCTTTTATTACTGTTACTCGTTCGTTGAGAGGCATTCCGTTAGCTAATCAGACAGTAATGTAACGATTTTCAAAGAATTTCCGTACCACAAGTCAGCATGGCCGAATGAAATTACGTGCTGAGGAGAACAGTACGAGACATCTGCTATTCTTCAATTATCCTGAATTCGGTCCTCCGGTTGAGTCTTCTTCCGGCACGGGTGGAATTATCAGCTACCGGATTTTCTTCACCATAACCATTAGCTAACATTCTGTTTGCTACAATGCCTGCATCGGTCAGGTATTTTCGAACGGCCTCAGCCCGGCGACGGCTCAAATCGAGGTTGTATTCCGCCGGGCCTGCATTATCGGTATAACCTGCAATTTCAACTTTAAGCGTAGGGGTTTCACGCATCAGCAATTCCATATACTGAATGTCTTCAAAAGTATTGGGCTCATCCTTATCGAGTCCGAAATATACATTTAATACGGCTGCATAATATTTTCTGGCTTTGTTCAGCACAATCGTTTGTCTGATTTTATTCTTGCCTGATTCAACATCCACAATCTGAAATTCTGAAATATATGGAAGATACCCTTCCCGGGTGATCCTGACGGTGTATTTGGTGTGAATATCACGTATAAATTCAAATTCGTATATACCCGTACCGATTACTTCTGGCGACAACAAATGGTCGTTTTCCGATATCATAACCACCTTGGCATCAATGGGTTTAAGCGATATTTCGTCCACAACCGTGATCTCCAGCTTAAGAGAAGGTGCCACTGCTTTTAATTCTTCTTCTTCTTTTTCAAGCCATGCTTTAACAAAAACCGGCTGGGTAAGGTCAACCGGTTTCCAGTTTTGCATATCAATTTTGTAAATATCCTGATCGCCCATATTGGGATTTACCAATGAAGAATAGTAAGCATACTTTTCATCGCCGGTGAGTACAAAATAAATGTCATTTTCAACCGAATTAATCGGGAACCCTAAATTCAATGGCTCTTCCCATTCATTTGTTTCGGCATTGTAGGCGGACCGGTAAATATCAAGGTCACCCATACCTGCATGCCCGTTCGAACTGAAATAGAGGTGTTTTCCGGAAGATGAAACAAACACACTCTCCTCATCAAGCTCCGTGTTGATTACCGGGCCAAGGTTTACCGGATTTATCCAGGCACCATTCCTGTTTTTTGTGGCAACATACAAATCAGCTCCGCCGTAACCACCCGGTCGTGTGCTTGAAAAGTACAGTTTTTGTTGGTCCGCGGTAATCGTAACTGAATTTTCCAGAAACTCAGAATTTACTTCGCCACGCAAGGCTTTCGGAAACGACCAGGTGCTGTCTTCCTGCATGGTGGATTCATAGATATCGCCTCCATTGTTATCCATATACAAAAACAGTTTTCTGCCGTCCGGTGAAAGGCTGACACTCGCATTATGGTAGAGTGAATTTAAAGGCGCACCAATGTTTCTGGCAGGTTGCCACTCTCCGTTTTTTCTGTAGGAGATATAAATATCTTCATAGTATTCGAGGTCTTCGGCAAGGTCGGGATTTATATTTTCATCGGGTCTTCTTGAGGCGAATATCATTACAGATTCATCCGCTGATATAGCCGGAGCATAATCCGGCCATTCTGAGTTCACATTCAATCCGAGGTTTGTGATAGTTACATCTACAGGATAGAATTCGTATATTTTCGCATTTCTGCATTCAAATATTTTGTGATTTACTTCATTGATTTTCAGCGATTTTTGAAATTTCATGGATCGTGAAAGAAGTTTGTTGTAATGCTCATAAAATAAAATAGCACTATCAAATTTTTGAGAATACTGATACGCCTGTCCGATATAATAAATGATATCCTCGTCCACATCCTGATCCAGTATCCAGGCTCTCATAAAATAGGGTAACGATTCTTCCTTTTGGATGGTAAGCATAATTGATTTTCCCGCCATAAACTGCGCCATTGAATTGCGGGGATTCATCTGTGTGGCCATCACAAAAAGTTCCGTTGCCTGCTTCCGGTGCTTAAAATCGAAAACTTCCATACCCATTATGTAATATTCTGCCGAAAGGGCAACTGAATCCACTTGTGAGAACACGGGCAATGTGCTGATTGTGAATGATATCAGAATCAGTGTCTTACAATAATTTCGCATAGCTTCATTCGCAAAGTAAAACTCCAGCTAAATATATCAATATTTATTCCTGCTGCCAAGAAACATATATTATCTATTTTAGCCAAAATTTTTTTAAACGAATGGATAATGATAATCCGATCGGGATATTTGACAGTGGAATCGGGGGATTAACAGTCGCACGTGCCATCCACAAACGATTGCCGGCAGAGCGATTGATTTATTTCGGCGATACGGCACATCTTCCTTACGGAGACAAATCCGCTGCAGCCATACAGGCTTATTCGATCAAAATAACAGATATACTCATCCGCGAAGGCTGCAAGCTAATTGTGATTGCCTGCAACTCAGCCTCTTCTGCTGCGTACGAATTGCTCAGGGAATATTCCGGCTCAAAAGCAAAAATTATCAATGTAATTGATCCGATGGTTGATTATGTATCGGAAAAATTCAGCGGGAAGAGCGTGGGGCTTATCGGCACCAGACAAACCATTCAGTCAAATATTTATTTACAAAAGTTGCTAAGTAAAGATCCGGAAGCCGATCTGATATCCCTGGCCACACCACTACTTGTTCCCATGATAGAGGAAGGATTTATGCACGATAAAATAAGCCGTGATATCATATCCGAATATCTGGGTTATGAAGCATTCTGTAATATCTCTTCTTTAATACTGGGCTGCACTCATTATCCACTTATCAAAGATGAGATTGAGGACTATTATTCCGGAAAAGTGGAAGCGCTGGATTCATCTGAGATCGTTGCAGCTCATCTCCATAAATATCTACAGGAAAATCAAATGGAAAGTAATATACGGAAAGGGGAAAATAAGTTTTTTGTATCGGACTATACGGCATCATTTGAAGCACTCACTCGCATGTTTTTCGGCGAAGAAATTCATCTTGAAAAATTCCGGCTATGGGAGTAAATGGATTTTCACCGGTATCCAAATTTATTAACCGAACAATAAAAAAAAACTTTGCGCAATCAGTCCGATATTGTTAATTTTGTAATTCATGATAATCAGCCCTTCCGGATGAGCGATTTTATAAAACATGAGTGTGGTATAGCGTTCATAAGACTTCGAAAGCCCCTTTCTTATTTTATTGAAAAATATGGCCCTACCTTCGCGTTGAGCAAGATGTATTTGCTGATGGAAAAGCAGCGAAACAGGGGGCAGGACGGCGCCGGTGTTGCCAATTTTAAACTGAATATGCAGCCGGGCAGGCGGTATATAAGCCTGTACAGATCAATCGATCCGGATCCACTTACCTCTATTTTTGACAAAATTTCAAGAAAATACAGGAAAGCGCAGCGGGATGGGAATGAAAAATTTTATGATGAATTCTGGCTGAAAGATAACTGTGCGTTTACGGGAGAACTGTGGCTGGGTCACCTGCGGTATGGCACACACGGGAAAAACAGCATCGAAAATTGTCATCCTTTTCTGCGCCAGAATAACTGGAGGAGCAGAAATCTGGCAATCGCTGGAAATTTCAACATGACCAATGTTGAGGAGCTCTTTGATATTTTAGTAGAGCTTGGCCAGCATCCCAAAGGAAAAGTGGATACCATTACCGTATTGGAGAAAATAGGGCATTTTCTGGATGAAGAGAATGAAGAGATATTTCAAAAATATAAGGGAAAATATTTAAACAGGGAAATAACAGAGTTGATTGAAAACGAAATTGATCTGCAACGGGTACTGAAGAGGTCTTGTAAAGATTTTGACGGTGGATATGCCATTGCCGGCATTACCGGTTACGGAGCTTCATTCGTGGCCCGCGATCCGTCGGGAATCAGGCCGGTGTATTATTTTGCAGACGAGGAACTGGTGGTAGCGGCTTCTGAGAAACCCGCTATTAAAACAGCGTTCAATATAGAATACAATCAGATACAGGAAATAGAACCCGGTCATGCATTGATCATCAACAAGAGTGGCGATTATGCTGAGTTTCCGTTTATTCAAAAACGTGAAAAGAGATCCTGCAGCTTTGAAAGAATCTATTTCTCAAGAGGATCTGATCCCGATATTTACAATGAACGGAAAATGTTGGGAAGACTTCTTATACCGCAGGTACTCAAGTCTATTAATTTTGATTTAAAAAATACCGTATTTTCTTACATTCCGAATACGGCTGAAACCGCATTTCTTGGAATGATGGAAGGTATTGAAGAATACCTCATACAGAAAAGAAAAGAAGTAATACTCGATGGAAAACCACATATTGACTCGCTTGAGCAGATTTTGTCATTCAAACTCCGGATTGAGAAGCTGGTCAGCAAGGATGTAAAATTGAGGACGTTTATAACAAACGACGATAGCCGTAACGAGCTTGTATCACATGTGTATGACACCACGTATGAAGTCATAGAAAAAGGGATTGATACATTAGTGGTGATCGACGACTCTATTGTGAGGGGAACTACACTGGAGAAAAGCATCCTTACTATGCTGAACAGGCTGAGTCCGAAGAAAATTGTGATCGTTTCATCTGCTCCCCAGATCCGTTATCCGGATTGTTACGGCATTGATATGTCGAAAATGCATGAATTTGTTGCCTTCAGAGCTTTGGAGAAGCTTATAAAAGACACAGGGAAAGAACACGTTCTTGATGAAGTTTATGAAACATGCCTCCATTCGGCTAATGAAAAAGAACCAGCCAATCATGTAAAGAAACTTTATGATTTGTTTGACTATGAAGAGGTCTCGCAAAAAATTTCTGAAATTGTGAAACCCGAAGACATGGTGGCCGAACTGGATGTGATCTACCAGACCGTTGACAACCTGCATAAAGCAATCCCTAATCACCTTGGAGACTGGTACTTTACTGGTAATTTCCCAACTCCGGGAGGAAATAAGGTTGTCAATAAATCATTTACCAATCACATAGAAGGTAAGCTGGTAAGGGCATACTGACAGGGTAGCAAGGAATCCCGATATTTAAAATCTAAACCAAATAGCAGGATTCTATTAATGACGTCTTTCTCTTTTTATTAAATGGTTCTACTACAATTTAATGGAAGTAGGAGTTAAGAGACAGAAGACAAACAAGAGTCGGAAGTTATTATCTTAATTGACTTTCTTCTTTCCTAATACTGCATTTTAAATGCAAATGGAAAATGAAATGCTTTGTGCTACGCTAAAGCAAGCCCCTTCTCAGAGTCTCTACATATATAAATCAAGAATTTTATTTGGCTTATATTATTTAGCCAAAGATGATCATCATTCACCTGTGCTCTTATTTTGAAAATAAAAACTGAAATTAATTAAGGCAATCTGACGAATTCTCCGAGGCTCTGCCTCGGGGTAGTTCATTCAATCCGTTTCATTTACAGGTCTGTACTTTTTACCAGGCTTGCTTTATACCCGATTCGGTCGGCAATCACATATAATTTTTTACCGGGTTGATGTGGATTATTCAGCGGACTCTGGTAAACCTCCCATCTTCCGTCAGGAGATTCATTCCTGCCCAGTATCCGGTAACCGATCGAGGCACCCGGCGTACCGGACCGCAGGGTTATTTGGCTTCCGGTAATGACAATCTCCGGAGGTCTCGTTTCAGGTTGTAACCCACCCGGCCAGAACCCTTCAATCAGATCCGCTTCAGGCACAAGTCCTTTGTCATCCACTGCATCCATCCACCTTCTACACTCGTTTCTCAACTCTTCGAGTTTCTCCCGGTAGCCCGGATTGTCAGCCAGGTTATGGATTTCATGCGGATCGTTCCATGTATCAAACAGTTCCTCTTCAGGTTTGCTCTCTCTGAACCACTGATTCTGGGTTTCATTCAACTGCTGATCTTCCTTCATTTTCAGCAGTACCTGCATGGTTGTAATGCGTTCGCGGTAATCAAGGGGAAGGTAATACCCCAGTTCCGGATTCAGGTTAAGCAGGTACTTAAACCTTTTGTCGCGGGTGGCACGGATCATATCATAGTACCCATCCAGCCGGTCGACACCAGCATGGATATAATTCCGTGGCTCAGAAGCTTTATATTCACCTGCAAATGCCTGTCCTTCCACAAATTCAGGGGGTTTTATGCCTGCAAAGGAAAATGTTGTAGGAGCGAAATCTATAAAACTAATCAGTTGATCATCGATACGCCCGGCACCACGGCCATCAGGATACCGGATAATCATCGGCACCTTAATACCCGCATCATACATCAGCCTTTTCTGCCTCGGCAAAGGGCCGCCATGGTCGGTAAACCATACTATGATGGTATTATCCAGGAGGTCATCTTCTTCCAGCTGACGCAGGATAATGCCTACCTGTTTATCCATTTCGATAATGTTTGAATACATCACACGAATATCGTTCCGCACTGCCTCCACATCCGGTAGATACGGGGGTACCGGAACGTCCAGATCAGCAGGTACATTCATTACCCACTCCGATGAATCAATGCGTTCTCCCCATCTGAAATTTTTTACTCCATCCGGAAAATCATGGTTGTACCTGAGATTTATTTTCATGGGCGGGCCAAAAAACTGGCTCTCATGGGTGATTACGAAATTAAAGATGGAAAAGAACGACATCCTTTCCGGACGGTGTCGCCAGTGTGCCCGGATGCCCGATTCATCCCACGCCGTTACTGTTTGAGCAAACTGATAATCCGTTTTTGCGTTATTTGTACAGTAATACCCGTTCATCCGCATGATCTCACTCATCATTCTAACTTCCGGGGGTGTTACTACCTCGTAGGAAATAAGTCCCAGTGAATCCAAATATGCAGTGCGTGTGCGCATGTTGTGGGCTCCGGCGCTGGTAGGATACACGCTGGTAGCAAGGGCAAAACGGCTGGGTGCGCATACCCCTGAAGGAGAATACACGTTGGTATAACGAATGCCCTCCTCCGCCAGCCGGCTCAGGTTCGGTGTCCGGATAGTGGAGTCTCCGAATGCAGGAATGTAGGGACTCATGTCTTCGGCTACAAGCCACAATATGTTGGGCCTGAAATCAAATGTGAGGTCAGGTATTTCGCTTTTTACATTGCCCGTTTCAACTACGGGCATGCAGGCCGTAAATAACCATCCTGTAAATAGTAATAGTGCTAGGGTATTCCGTTTCATAGTACAAACGATCTGATACGTGAATGTATGAAATAATCCTGTCAGCATAAATCATTTGTTGCAAGATTCCGAAAAATGTACGATCCTGTTAATTCCAGGGCCATATCACACATTTTCTGATTTCAGGGAAAAGCACCAGGTCAGCATTCCCTTTAAGTACGAATGTGGTTACTTTATTGTACAGAAATAAGTTACGTGCAGCATGAAACGTGCTTCCGGTCACTGAAACATCATCTACCAAAAGGATGCGTCCGGTGGGACCAGTCTGCCCGTTTTTTAATCCGGTTACTTTCGGTTCGTCATACATCCGCTCATTATTTTCATCCCTGTAGCTGATTTGTACAATACGCAGGTCACAGTTCAACTGATGCGCCACCATGCTGCCCGGTATTACTCCTCCCCTGGCAATAGCTACTACAACGTCAATTACCGGAAAAGGGAAATTTTTTAATGCATGGCTGATCGTTTCAAAACTGAGCCTGATTTTATCGGAATTTTTACCTTCATTATGCATAATGCACACGCCATTTCCTGAAAGCAACACCGATTATCAATAATACAAAAAGTCCTGGTATTGCATTTGAAATTGAATATGTAAAGAAAGAAAAGGGATCCTGTCCGGGCAATATGGCAGGCATGATGAAAAGCATTAACATTGAAAACAATTTAGCAGACAAATAAGCCAACGGTCCTGATATCCAGCCTGCATAGCTGACATTTCTCAGCCTGTAAACGATTCCGGTAAACAGGATCAGTTCGAGGGTCAGAATCAACAAGATTTCAGGGGCAGGCATACCTGTAATCAGATGGTTTAAAACGGGGCCGGCCACGGCCGCCAGCAGGCCCACATGTACCCGGTAAAGAAGCGCAGCCACCAGTGGTGCATAGAAGATGGGCAATAAAACGGCACCAATGGGTGACGAACCTGTGTTTGAAATAAGATGTACAAAAAACGGAAGTGCAACTGTCGCTGTAAGTAACACGGAAACAGCCACCGGTTGCCATTTCACGTCCCATTTTACGCCGTAAATGAGAAAGCCTGTATTTTTCATTTCACCGCACTTAAATAACAATTTAAATTACAAAATATTTTCATTTAAATATGCTTACGGTAATTTTTTTGTAAATTTTAATCAGGAAAATAAACGGCACATATCACTAAAATGCCCATGGACTTTCAACACCAGGAAAGCCGCCGCGAGTTCCTTAAATACCTCAGTGGGTTTACTGTCGGGATGATGCTTCCTATTCCGGTAGCCGCCCGCGGCAGTGTACAAAAAGATCGTTTAGGTGAAATACTACCCACCCGAAAACTCGGACGAACCAATGTGGAAGTAACCATGCTGGGAGTAGGCGGGTATCACATCGGATGGCCTACAGAAAAGGAGGCACAGGAAGTAATCGAGACAGCTTTGGAAGGGGGTGTCCGCTTTTTTGATACGGCCGAATCTTACGGCCCGCATACAAGTGAAATTCGTTACGGCAAATACCTGACACCTCAGTACCGTGACATCATATTTCTGATGACCAAAACCTATACCCAAAGCGCTGCCGTAGCAAGAAAACACCTGGAGGCGTCATTGAAGCGGCTGAAAACAGATTACCTCGACCTATGGCAGGTCCATTCGCTGCAAAGCCCCGAGGACGTTGATACACGCATCAACAATGGTTTTCTGGAAGTAATGATGGAAGCAAAATCATCGGGCAAGGTAAAATATATTGGCTTTACCGGGCATGCCGCCCCATATGCACATGTTAGAATGATGGAAAGAACGACGGATGATCCCATATTTGAAACGGTACAAATGCCCGTAAACGTATTGGATTTCAGTTACAAATACAGCTTTATTCAACAGGTATTGCCTGTTGCACTGAAAAGGAATATGGGTGTGCTGGCAATGAAAACACTTGCTGACGGCCGGTTTTTTCCAGTTAAAAAACACGGTAACCGCCAGGTATGGACTTCAGATGATGCCGTGATACCCGATCGCATATCGATCAGGGATGCGCTTTATTTTACCTGGTCATTGCCTGTAAGTGTGCTGATCACAGGGGCTGAGAATGCCGGATTTATTCGAGAAAAAATTCAACTGGCCCGGGATTTTACAAAACTGCCTGAAAAAGAGCGGCTAAGGCTGCTGGATAAAGTGGCCGATCTTGCAGAGAAAGGGACGGTAGAATATTATAAGCGCGGGTGAGGCAAAAGAGTATTGATTTTAACCGTAAGTATCAGGATATTTAATAAATTGACCTCCAAACCTCTAACTTAACAAAAATGAACACATCACGTAGAAAATTTTTAAAAAAAAGCGCCCTGGCGGTGGCTACTACAGCCGTTTTGCCACGTGTCCTTTTTGCTTCCGGAGAGCAGGAAGTATTAACAGGTATCCAGCTTTATTCCATCCGCGATGATATGAAAAAAGATCCGCTTGGTACATTAAAGCTATTGGCTGATATGGGTTATGCCAATGTAGAACATGCCAATTATGCCAACCGTAAATTTTACGGATATTCCGTTTCGGAATTCAATAAAATACTGAATGATCTGGGGATGAAAATGCCCAGTGGACATACCGTGCTTGGCAAAAGGCACTGGGATGAATCTAAAAAAGATTTTTCGGACGAATGGAAATATACGGTCGAGGATGCGGCCGCTGCAGGCCAGAAATATGTCATCAGCCCCTGGCTCGATGAATCCCTTCGTAAAAATTACGATGACCTGAAACGCTACATGGATGTATTTAATAAATGTGGCGAATTATGCACCAGGTCAGGCATGAAGTTCGGCTATCACAACCACGATTTTGAATTCAGCCAGAAACTCAATAACGAGACAATTTATGATATCATCCTTAAGAATACTGACCCTGATCTGGTAACCCAGCAACTGGATATCGGCAATTTATACAACGGGGGCGCGAAAGCCATCGATGTTCTGAAACAATATCCCGGCCGCTTTGAGTCGATGCACGTGAAAGATGAAATAGCAAGTGAAGGAGCGCATGGCAAGTATGAAAGCACGATTCTTGGCGAAGGCATAGTGAATGTGAAAGAAGTCCTTGATTTTGCGAAAAAATCAGGCGGTACACGTCACTTTATCATTGAACAGGAGTCTTACCAGGGATTAACCCCAATGCAATGCGTAAAACAAGATCTTGAAAACATGAAAAAATGGGGGTTCTGAACCGATAAAACATTGGAAATCAGAACTTTTAGTATAATCAAACTAGCATAAAAAAAACAAAGATTAACATTACAAGAAGGGATTTTATGAATAAAGGAACCCTGGCCGCCGGTTCTTTTTTCATTGTTCCGCGATTCATACTGGGCAATGGGTATATCGCCCCTAGCGATAAACTCAATATAGCCGCCATTGGCGCGGGTGGAAAAGGCCGGTCAGACATCATAAACGCGTTTAATAATGGGGCGGAAAACGTTGTAGGTCTCTGCGACATCGATACCGCTATGTGCAGCGATGCAGTCGAACAGTTTCCAAATGCAAAATTCTATCATGACTTCCGCGTCATGCTTGAAGAAATGGACAAAGATATTGATGCGGTTACCATATCTGCACCCGACCATGTTCATGGCGTTGCCGCCATGACTGCCATGCAATCAGGGAAACATGTGTATGTACAAAAACCGCTTACCCATAATATTTATGAGGCCAGGCAACTAACACAAGCCGCCCGCAAGTATAAAGTAGTTACCCAGATGGGTAACCAGGGGGCTTCAAACCCTGCACAATCTCAACTTGTGGAATGGTTTGATAAGGGGGTAATCGGTAGTGTTCATACCGTGTACATATGGACCAACAGGCCTGTATGGCCGCAAGGCATTCCGGTGCCCGCTGAAAAGCCGCCTTTACCGGAACAAATCAAACCGGAAGACTGGGACCTGTTTATAGGTCCCGCTGATTATGTGGATTACCATCCGCTTTACCATCCCTTCAAATGGCGTGGGTGGTGGAACTTCGGCACAGGAGCGCTGGGCGATATGGGCTATCACCTGGTTGATTCACCTTTCAGGGTTTTACAACTGGGTCATCCCACAGAAGTGGAATGCAGCGTTGAGCAGGTGTTTACCCGGGACTGGGTACCGGAATACATCCCCGAAGGTTGTCCGCCTTCTTCCACAATTCAGTTGAAATTTCCTGCTACTGCCAAAAACAACTCCGAAGTTAAGTTCAACTGGTCTGACGGGGGTATTCGCCCCTTTCACCCCGAGCTTATTCCAGCTGATGACTGGCTGGGCGAACCGGACAGTGGCAATGGGGTAATAATGATCGGTACAAAAGGGATCATGACTTGTGGAACCTACGGCACCCGACCACAGGTTTACCTGAACAATGGCGATAAGCTCACGATGCCCAAAGATTATAAAGTAGATAATCCCAACGTGGGTCTTCCGGAGTACGGGCACCAGGTTTCGTGGACACAGGCCTGCAAAGCAGGATTCGAAAGTAAGGAGCACAAAGCCCTGACCTCCTCTTTTGATTATGCCGGACCTTTAACAGAAATCGTCATTATGGGCAACCTGGCTATCCGAAGTCATATGACCGCCAGCGGAAAAGACCAGAGGAGACGAATGCAGTTTGATGGTCGTAAAAAGCTCCTCTGGGACGGTGAGAACATGAAGATCACCAACTACGATGAGGCGAATGCATTTGTAGGTCGAAACTACCAGGAAGGATGGAAGTTGATCTGAGGAAATTATCCGGTATCTTACAGCCAACAGCTAAAAATGGTTTTCTGGCCAGGGGATTATAAGAGGATTAATATGACAAGCCAGTTAAATCACCTAACCTGAATAATTCATGAATAATCTATTACGCATTCCAATTACCTACCATTCAAGCACTTGCTCGAATTTTGGTACTCAACGTAGCTCGCTACGCCTCCGTTCCAAAATTCTGTGCGAGCACTTG
>JADFHN010000155.1 GCA_022567155.1 Bacteroidota bacterium | reverse complement strand
GTTATTCGATTGCTCTGCGAACTTTGCGCCTGCTCTGCGTCCTCTGCGGTTAAAAATTTAAGTTCAAAGATGAAAGCTCGAAGCTGATGGGTTGATTTGTTGATTTGGTTAATTGTTTTTTTGGCCTGCGCACCGAAGTGCCTGCCTATGCCGAAGCGGCTACGCGCAGGCAGGCTTCTGCACACAGGTGTGGAATAGCATTTTACTGACTTCATACACTTGGATTAATTGGTTGTCTTCAGTTTCAATTTGCTGAATTTTAACACCCAGATAATCCATAACAGAAAGATAGCGCCATAGATGACAGCTGTAAACAGGTATTTATGTGTGAAATACATGTAATCAGGCTTGTCTTCGTAAACCCAATACAGGAGGACAATTCGTGCGAGATTGGCGAGGTGGATAAACAGAAATCCTGCCGGAATAAACCATAGCATATCTTTTATTTTACCCGAAAAAGCAATGATGAAGGCCATGAACAGGATCATGATGTTGATGCCGTTGCAACCTTCGAACAGGTTGACGACGATGTCGCCTCCATTCAACAAGACCACCTTCGGATCAATATCATGGGCGCGGGTACCGGCATCATAGCCCAGTGAATGAAGAATGGATGTTGTTTGTCCGGATACCCACCAGGTAATACCATCGGCTTTATTGCCATAACTTTCAACGTATATTCCGTAGATGATATTAAATACGAAATAGATGGCAAGGAATTTACCTAGAAATAAAAAGGAAGGTCGGAATTCTTTAAGCATATTTTTATCTGAGATCATACCATAATCTAATAGCGATCTTTGCGGTTAAATATTTTTTCTAACCGCTAAGTACGCAAAGACTTGGCGACCTTTGCGGTTAAATTATCTTGCCGGCACTCCCACTACCGTTTGCCCTTCACCCACATCTCTGATTACTACCGCCCCGGCGCCGATTACCGCATAATCACCAATATTGCGGTTGGGGAGGATGGTGGCCCCGGTCCCTATCAACACGCTTTTTCCGATTTTTACATTACCGGAGATATTTACTCCAGGCATAATGGATGAATAATCACCGAGGGATACGTCATGTCCAATACTGCAATTCAAATTTATTAAACAGAAGTTGCCTATTCGAATATCCGTTGTTAATGAAGAGCCTGAACAAATAAAAGTCCCCTGTCCAAATTGAATGGTTTGATTATCAGCAAGATAAACTTCAGGCTGAATAAATGATGGAAACCGGAATCTTTCGGGTTTTTCTATTTGAGTAAAGAATTTTTCTTTCAAATTCGGTTCTCCCACGCCAATAACCAGGCTGGAATCCGCATCCAGGATTGGTGTTTGATCCAGTGGTCCTAAAATGTCACCTAATTCTCCGACATTACCTTCTTTTGAATCATCAAAAAATCCTTTGAGAATAAACTCGGAATTAATGTACTTGATATAGGCGCCCAGCTCTTTTGCCAGGCCACCGGCTCCGAGGATGTATAATTTACGATTCATGGTTTAACGGTTTATTTCTAACTGTACAGATCACCAAAACTTTGCGACCTCTGCGGTTAAACAAATAATATATACACTAAAGTTTATTAACAACTCTTTTTATACCTTGCTTAATTAATGCAACATTAAAGTTTATTAACAGGCCTAATTTACAACCGGAAAGTTTAAGATAAGTTAGAATTTGAGCCAAATGAACATCATTAAGCGCCTCAACCGATTTGATTTCAACAATAACTTTCTTTTCTATCAGTAAATCTATCCTATATCCTGCATCCAGCTTTACTTCTTCATAAACCAATGGAAGAGTTTTTTGTTTTTCTACCAACAGTTCTCTTTTTATTAACTCATAATATAAACACTCTTCATAGGCTGATTCCAGCAATCCAGGACCTAATTGTTTGTGTACCTTAAGAGCAGCATCTACTATTTCCCTTGATATTTCGTTTTCTGTCATGGATATTCTAACCGCTAAGAGCGCTAAGAAGACGCTAAGTACGCGAAGCCTTTGCGCTCTCTGCGGTTAACCTTTGCGCCCTCTGCGGTTAAATACTTTTTTTATTATTTCAATTATTCTCCCCAAATCCTGCTCCGTTATAGCTGTACCCGAGGGTAAACATAACCCCCGGTTAAACAAACCTTCCGCCACATTGCCCCCAAAATAATCCGCGTCTTTAAAAACAGGCTGCAAATGCATAGGCTTCCAAAGCGGTCTGGCTTCGATGTTTTCCTTTTCCAGAGCCAAGCGGATCGACTCACGCTGTTCAAATGATTTTGTTACAATGGTGGTAAGCCAGCGATTAGAAAAATGGCCCTCAGGTTCTTCCGGAAATTTGATATCTTCAAAGGAAGCCAGCTCGGATTTGTATATTTTAAATATCTCCCTTTTTCGCTGAACCCGCTCATCCAAAACCTCCATTTGTCCCAAACCAATGGCCGCATTGATGTTCCCCATCCGGTAGTTATAGCCAATTTGCGAGTGCTCGTAGTGAGGCGAATCATCACGGGCCTGGGTGGCGAGGTATTTCGCACGTTCGATGTACACTTTGTTATCAGAAAGCAGGGCTCCTCCCCCGCTGGTGGTGATGATTTTATTGCCGTTGAAGGATAAGACACCAAAATCTCCAAATGAACCACAAGGCTGATCATGATACTTTGATCCCAATGCTTCTGCTGCATCTTCTATAACCGGGATTCCATATCGCAGGGCTATATCATGAATTTCATTGATTCGATAAGGCATTCCATATAAGTGTACAGGTATTATAGCTTTGAGCTTTGAGCTTTGAGCTTTGAGCTTCAATATAGAATCTTCCAGAACATCTGGATCCATATTCCACGTGTCAGTCTCGGAATCGATGAAGATGGGTTTGGCTCCCTGGTAAGTTACGGGAAAGGCCGAGCCGGCAAATGTAAAGGACTGGCAAATAACTGAATCCCCTGCTTTAACATTTAATAACTGCAAAGCTAAGTGGATGGCAGAAGTGCCAGAACTTAGTACTGCAGTATGTGCTTTTCCTGTATATTCTGAAAGCGAGTTTTCAAACGCATTGATTTGCGGTCCCACAGTTGAGATCCAGTTGGTATCAAATGCCTCATGGATATGCTTGAGTTCTTCTGAGCCCATGTGGGGTGGACTTAAATATATTCGTTGATTTGTTGATTTGGTTATTTGTTTAGGCGTAGATGCGTGGATGCGTTAAAAAAAATGCTCTGCGCGCTCTGCGCCCTCTCCGCGTCCTCTGCGGTTAAGAAAGCTCGAAGCTCGAAGCTGGAGGTCATATTGCCAACTGATAACTGCCAACTGCCAACAACTCTTTTGTCAGTTGGGTGGTCCAATACTTAAAACAGGATGACATTATGCAAATAGCTTAAAGTAAAGGATACCCGCATATTCCTTCATTGCCTTTTTCATTACCTCGGCTTCTGACCTATTTGGGTTATCCGCACGAACCTTCTCGGCGACCTCAGAAAACTCACTAGGCGCCAATTCGTTGCCAGGCGTCAGCACGGTCGTGGCGATTTTGGCCTCATCCGCTGACTTCTGTTGTCCTTGCCACGCTTCTAGCACCATCGTAGCTGTTTCTTTTCCAACCGAGACGGCCTTGGCGCTTGGATCACGGTTGATCACGATGTTGCGGTCTCAGGCGACGAGATGTACCACGAGGTGTTTGCCGGCAGCAACTATCTCAGCCAAAACGAAAAGATAGCCCACTTTGGTCTCGGTTCGCTGGTCGGCAACGTCGACCTGGTCACCGTCGAGTG
>JADFHN010000095.1 GCA_022567155.1 Bacteroidota bacterium | reverse complement strand
AAATCATCGAAGTGCCTGATGAGGAAGAGATAGAAGAAATTGAGGTGAATCTGGATGTGGAAATCACCGAAGAAAAAGCCATTGAAGCAATCGTTTTTGAAGAACCAGTAGAAGAAGAGGTTGCCGACGAAGTATTTATCATCGTTGAACAACAGCCTGAATTTCCGGGTGGAATGGGTGCCTTTTACCAGTATGTTCATAAAAAGCTTAAATATCCATCCCAGGCAAGAAGAATGGGCATCGAAGGAAAAGTGTTTGTACAGTTTGTGGTTGATAAAAAAGGAAACATCACCGAAGTGCAAGCTGTGAGAGGTATAGGCGCCGGATGCAACGAAGAAGCCGTGCGGGTTATTAAAAGTTCTCCTAAATGGAAAGCCGGTAAGCAAAGAGGTAAAGCTGTGAAAGTAAGAATGATTCTGCTAATTACATTTAAACTGGCCTGAACAGCATGGGATTTAGAGATCAAAGAACATTCAGCAATTGTTCTTTGATCTTTTCAAGCTCATCTTTCATTTGCACAACAAGTTTTTGCATTTCAGCGTTGTTTGCCTTAGACCCGATGGTGTTAATCTCCCTGCCTATTTCCTGACTGATAAAACCCAATTTTTTGCCACTACCCTCTGATCCGGCCATAACCTCTCTAAAATACTTCAAATGGCTTTCGAGCCTGTTCAGTTCTTCGTTTATATCCAGTTTTTCGATAAAATATATCAACTCCTGTTCCAACCGGTTCTGGTCTATTTTGTCCTGACCAATCAATTCAGAGAGGTTTTTATTTATTCGTTCACGAATACGCTCGATTCGCTGTGGGTCAAGTTTTTTAATCGCTGTGCGCAAATTATTAATTAATATTACTGAATCATTAATTTTAGGTTCAAGGCTTTCTCCTTCATCAATTCTGTACCGGTCGCATTCGTCGAGACAATTTTTGATAACGGATTTAAATTCAGGCCAGAATCGTTCGGTAATATCAGTGTTTTCATAACTGGTAATAACATCAGGTTGCTGAATGGCGATTTTGAATATATCCGTTTCACATGCATTCACACTGTCGGCAAGTTCTTTAAGTGAGGTGTAATACGCCTTAAAAAGTTCCCTATTATACAATTGTCCTGATTCAGGATTCTCTTTTAACTCAAGCTCTGCAACAATTGAAACTTTCCCCCTTTCCAGAATATCCACGGCAAGATTTCTAATTTCAATATCTTTATCATAATATGGCTTTGGAAGTCTGATCTGGCAATCAAAAAATTTTGAATTTAAGGATTTCACTTCAACAGATGCACTAAAATTTTCGGTTTCGATATGCGAACTACCGAAACCTGTCATTGATTTTAACATGGTAAGCTAATGCAATTTATTATGGATGATACATGCCCGTCAGAAATCATACCCTAATGTAACATAAACCCTGGCTTTCCCGACTTCATAATTTTCAATGGGCCATGCAATATCGAATTTCATATAATATCCTAACATAACCGTCCTCAGTCCTGTACCATAGCTTGACAGCCAGGGATTCTTAAAGTTTCTGATTTCGGCCTGAAACGGAGAGCCTTCATTTTTAATAATTTGGGTGTTTACACTGTTGTCGCGCTGGAAAGGAGAAACACCGGTCCACGCTGAACCCACATCAAAGAAACCGATTAAAAGCAGGTTTTTAAAGAAATTGGATGATATAGGCCCGCGATAGAAATACCTGACTACCGGCCACCGGAGTTCGGCGTTGAATAACAACACATTTTCGCCAAAAAATGTTGCATAATCAAACCCGCGTAGGCTGGTTACATATTCAACAAATAATAACTGGCTGTTATCTTCGTTCCCTCCTATGTTCAGCGGATTTCCTTTTCCTTCATAGTTAGTTTTATTGAAAAACCAGTTATCCATGCCTCCAAGCAGGTACGACTGTGGATATTGTCCGAAATATTTGCCGTAAAAAAGTCGTGAGGCAAATACAAGCTCCCTGTGTATTTTCTGATAATGCCTGAAATCAAGATTTATACTGCTGAAGCTCTTGCTCCGGTCGCTTACTGCTTCATGATGGATAAACTCCACTTTTCCCCGTGAGCCTACGATCTGATTCATACCGCTAACTACGGTGTTGTCATAAATCAATTCTGACTTAAATCCCAGGTAACTGACCGAGTTTTTTCCCGGGAAGGGGGGGGCTGGTGAGATCAGCTTGGTCGGGTCAAGATCTTCGTAGCGGGTAAAAGTATAAAACGGTTTAAAGGTAGCTCTTGTTTTTACAGTAAGAGGCAAAGAAGCGCCAAGCTCAAAAGTGTTTTTCGAATACCGCTGCAGTGCGCTTTCCGTATTCCAGTAGATTACTTCCCGGTCGTACCTTACGTTATAATCCACAAGTGTTTTAAGGTATAGATATTCCGCATAAATATCGCCGCTCCGCAAGTCGGTAGTGGCCATAACTCCACCGTAAAATTTATGATTCTCCAGCTGGTCATTCAACTGCGTTTCTATCAAAATCCCAAATCCTCTCAGGGGATCAATCACCATCGAGGTTATCAGATTGTTTGCGCTGAAACGTGTTTCATACGGTAGCGGTCCTACTACATTTGTTTTCGTTTGCCGTTTCCTGTACTGACTTAAAAACGAACTTCTGTCTTGGATTTTCTCCACAACTTCCTTATCGAAAACGTAGTTATCGGTATCAATTATATCCGTAGGGATGGCCGTTGTATCCTTTTTGGGTTGGTCGAAATTAAGCTTTACCGGCAAGTCTGATCTTTTTGTCTGCAGCCTCCGTATTTTCCTCCTTTCATTAAGAAACTTCGCCTGCAGAATCTGTTGCCTTTTTGTAAGTGGCGTAAATATATTCCGGTTATAATCGAAGTCGCCATCAATTACAATCCGGTCTTGGTAAGCATCCAGCATGATAGCAGCCAGTTTCCTGCTTGAAAAATTAATATCATAGGATTTAATACTGGTAATATAATTGGTAACCTGCCTGTACATACTGTCAACCAGGCTGTAGTGAAATATATTTACAATGCCTCTATGATTACTTAAATAAAAGACTTCATATTCGTTTAAGGGTATGGGTTTTACATCTTTGCTGATGGTATTTGTGACCCTGGTAAGAACATCCGTTGTAGTATCCAGATTATAATAAAAGATGTTGAAGTTGTTCTCATCAATTTTTGTAATATCGACCAGGTCCGTATTTAGGCTGTCGGAGTTACGGTTCGAACTGAATACGATGGTATTGGTGCCGGGTACAAATACAGGATCAAGATCATCGAAATGATCATTGGTAAGCTGGCGTATTCTGCCTCTTCTTACACTCATCAGATACAAATCATTCCGGCCTTTTCGTTCGGCGCTTAAAACAGCCAGCCTGCCGTTACCATTGAACCCAAATGCTTTAACCTGATCAAATTCTTCAAGATCTGTAGGTATTTTACTTTGTGATACAATGTCATAAAGCCAGAATGTGTAAATTCCTTTCACTACATTTATTATACCGAGCGTATTATTATCAGCCCAACTGATAAGAGGAACATCATAATCCAACTCCTGGTTAATCACTTTATACCCGCCGGAAATCACTTTAATTTCGTCGTTTGTTTCTAAATTCCTGACGTAAACCTGGTATCTACCCTTGAAATTTTTTGAGTAGGCTATTTTTTTCCCATCCGGGCTTATTTTGATCTCATTGAATTTATTTTCATTTTTTACTTTTATATCAAGCAAGTCCTCTCGCTCCGGTTGTATATAGCTGTTATTTGCAAAAGCAGCCATATCGGCGTAAAACATCTGCCACTCAAGTGTAACCTGTTTGAAACTGACGCCCAGGGTGTGTGTGATACTTTTCTCCACATTTCTGGTGATTCGGGTAAGCTGGAGAATATTCTGAATATTGCTTTGTCCGTATTTTTCGACAATGAAATTCCAGATGGACTGACCGATAAAGGCCGCATCTTCTCCCGTAAATTTTGATATTTTCTTGATTTTCCCGTAGCTCATGTAATCCCGCATGTAGTCATCCATTTCAATACTCCAACCTTCAGCCAGATAGTAGGCTACACCATCAACAAACCATTCCGGGAGATTTAGCAAAAATGAGTTTTGCCAGGAGTCGGTGAAACTGCCTCCATACATCATTTCATTTACTATCAGCCTTGTGATCTTCATAACCATCTCTTTCTTGAGACTGGTTATAGTGCCCGGATTGGCTATTTCGACATAACTTTTTGAGAAATTCGTCTGCCCGCCAACCGTAAACACCTTGTCGCTTACCCCCACATTACTTTGCTGCAGATCCGATATAGAGTTGTAGAGGAATATTTTGGTTTTGAAATATGGGCTGTGTCCTATTGTTTCTGTAATACGTTCAAACTGCTCTTCGAGATAACCGATAATTTCTTTGGCCGGTTTTTCACCACCTTCATAATAATAAATATCAAAGTTTTCAGAACTGTAAAACTTCCAGTTAAATGTTTTGTATTGCATCCTGTTTTTGCCAAAGGTTTCGCGGGCCTGCTGGGCCCCGACTGCCCCCCCCACGGCAATTAACAACATGCACACCAGCAACAGTTTGTGAACGGTATGTATCAATTTATTCATTATCAGCACCTGACTGATCATAATTTAAAATGCAAAGTTAAAGTTTTAATTAAATATAGCGTTTAATATCTACCTCCTGGTCCAATTTTATATCATTTTCCAAATGATCCAGCAACTGATTTGCAAAAAATGGTGCCAATGTTACTCCTTTTGCTCCCAAACCATTAAAAATAACAATTTTTTTTTCATTTGGGTGCATCCCCAGAAAAGGTCTTCTGTCATGTGTAGCAGGCCGCATTCCTGCAGTATGGCCAATGACCTTAAAATCAGGTTTGAAAAAATTCGTCAGCTTGCTCAAAATCTGCTTTTTGCCCGCTGCAGTCGGCCCGGGATCCACAATGATATTATCATATGTTGACCCGGCTTTACAAATTCCATTTCCTGTATGAATTATAAAAATTCCCTTACTGAAAATTACATCGAATTCTTCTCCGGTACTAATTGTCAACACTTCTCCTTTTACACGTTTGAAGGGTAAAAACTCCCACAACTTCTGACTTTGAGCCACTGATCCCTCGCATAGAACAACCTTCTTTGCATGGTAATTCCTATATACGATGCCATCATTATTTCGTTCAATCTTATCAGGTATAAATTGCGTCTGGTGATAGCTATTTTGTTCCTCTAAAAAGCATTTTACAGCGTTCAGGTATGCAGGAATATCCAGGTATCCCGAGTATTTCAGTTTTAGTCCGCCGTACGGGTTTTTAATCAGCCCGGAATACTTTTCATCTGAATACATCGAGTCAATATATGATACATAACCCGGCTCAGTCCATTGTGCCATCCAGACATTCTGCTCATATAAGGTATTGAATAGCCGGTAAATGTTTTGCTCATAAAAAAATCGCCGGTTTAAAAGAGACTCTGCTTCCTTAAAATAAGCACGCATATAAGGGAATAACAGATCGGCTTTCCATGTTTTAACCCAGTTTCTTCCTGTGATTGGGTTAAACAAACCTGCTGCAACGTGTGAGGAATTGTTCTTGTTCGGAAGATCAAAAACCACGAATTTTTTACCCCTCCGAAATAAGTGCATTGCCAGGGCGCTTCCGGCCAGCCCCTGCCCTACTACAATATAGTCAAGCGAAATACGCTGCATGTATGTATCCCCGCATTTGGTTATTCACCTATTATCTTACAAATTTGAATCAAAATGACTTAATATCCCTGAAACAATGATCCAAATCAAAATATTTGTTTTTAATCCATTCATGGAAAACACATTTGTGGTATTTGACGAGACAAAAGAGGCGCTTATTATCGACCCCGGTTGTTACGAGGATTATGAAAAGAAAGAGCTAACCGACTATATCAAAAGCACCGCCTTAAAGGTGGTCAGGCTTATAAACACACACAGTCACATTGATCACTGCCTCGGAAATGCCTTTGTCAGGCAGACGTTTAATGTACCTCTCTCCATACATAAAAGTGAACAAATAGTCCTCAAATCGATCGAATCTTATGCGCCTGCCTATGGATTTCAGAACTATGAATCAACTGACGCCGACACATTTATTGAAGAAGGCGAGGTGATAACATTCGGTAACAGCAGCCTTGAAGTGATATTTGTGCCGGGACATTCACCTGGACACATTGCACTGGTAAACCGGGAGCAAAATATTTGTATCAGCGGCGATGTATTGTTTGAGAACAGTATAGGAAGAACGGATCTGCCGGGTGGCAACCTGGATACGTTGCTGGAAAGTATTCGTAATAAAATGTTTTCTCTTGATGACGATACCGTTGTATATCCCGGACACGGACCCGTAACAACCATAGGGAAGGAAAAAATTTCCAATCCTTTTTGCGGCAAGTATTCCACTATCAGTTGATATTCAAACACCAGCGCGTTGAACCTTAATCCGAAGTCACTCATTCCGAATTTACTCACGCTGGCCAACCTGTTATGTGGGTGTGCGGGTATTGTGCTGGTGTTTTCAGGACAATCCGAAAATGCTGCGGTGCTGATCTGGATAGCTGCCGTATTTGATTTCCTCGACGGCGCAGCCGCCCGTTTACTTAAGGTAAGCTCTGTAATCGGAAAAGAACTTGATTCATTGGCAGACATGATCACTTTTGGCGTATTACCGTCCATGATCATGTATCATCTCATAAGCGAACTAACCAATAGCCCGATTCTGCCATGGATTTCATTCAGTATTGCCTTGTTTTCGGCATTGAGGCTGGCTAAATTCAATACAGATGACAGACAAAGCGAACAATTTATCGGCCTGCCTACTCCGGCTAACGCATTTTTTATAAGCGCACTACCGTTTATGCTGAACCGGAATTTCAAGGGATTAAGCTACCTCTTGAATGCTGAAGCATTAGCGGCAATCAGTATCATTTTATCATTGCTTCTTGTTGCCAGACTGCCCCTTATCAGCCTTAAATTCAAAAATTTTACATGGAAGCAAAACGCATTCCGGTATATTTTTTTAGCTATCAGCGCGGTCATGCTCCTGGTCTGGAACGTGTTCGCCATTCCGGGAGTCATCATAATTTATATCCTGCTATCATTGCTGAGCCAGGTAATCCGAACAAAAGAATAATAACGCCAAACCTGTAATCTCCGTAAAGCTATACCATGAAAAAAAGAATATATGCATGGTACGGCAGCCTTTTTAATACTACCAGGAGGTACTGCTTTGTTTGATTGCTGGCTCATTCCTGTTTTGCGCAATGCAGCACCCAAAATCAACTATGTTTATTTTGTAAATCACTAATTATCAGCAATTTTCCGCCTCCATTAGTGTCATTATACCAGAGGAGACGCTGATAGTACTCGATTCACTATGATATACCAGTACCATTTGCAAATGATAGTCTAAAATATTACGGTGCGTTGCACCTTAGGTTTATTTGTTGATTTGTTTTCTATAGATATTTCGGGTACTCCGTACCCTTCCATATTGTATTGTATCATACCATTCTTCATAATAATCTGAAGTGCGGAGCACCGATGATCTTTATAGCTATTTTATAATTCTTAGGCCAAGGTGCGGATGCACCGTGATATTATCATTGGTTGATCGTTGCTGACCCTTCAGGCTGGGAAATAAGCATTAAATCAGCTAATTTGGTCCAGGTTTATCGCGGATTAAATTGTAAAATTATTCAGATTTATGAAGCGTCACTTCATTTTTTATGCAATGCAACGCCCAAAATCAGCTATGCCTATTTCGTAAAACGTAAAATATCAGCATTTTAAAAGTTGACCATTTTTGTATTACGCAAGACAGGATCGTGGTTTATATCCTGCTGTCGTTGCTAAGCCAGGCAATCCGAACAAAAGAATAATAACGCCAAATTCCATAATCCCTGTGAGACTATTCCAAGAAACAAGTGGTATCTTCAGGGCATTGTAAACCGTTTTTTGTTAATTGGAGGATCTGCTTTGTTTGATTGCCGGTTCCATTTGATCGTCCACTTTACCGTGAGGCGTCAAATCAAAGATCTTTTCGTTCCACGGGGTATTATTGATAGTTTTTCGCATAAGCAGGGTTACAGATAGTATTGCATATGATTCAGGAAAACTTATGGACTCGATGGATACTTCTTCTACGGGCTTGTTAAACCTGTGTTCAAGATCCATGATCAGTAATTTATGTTTTTTGGGCTTTAAAAGTTCAAGCTTTTCATAACGTATTTTTTGTTGTATCGTTTTGGTTGCCATAAATTTCAACATGCCAAATAAAATACCCAGGATCAGGGATTCGAGAATTAAAACATGGAATACACTAAAAATGTTGGGGAATACAGCGTTGAGGACTCCAAAACAAATGGCGATAAGGAGAAAACTCATTTCTATAGGTGCCAGAGGTTTACTTCGATACCGCATAAGAGAAAACATAGCAAATAATCCTAATCCGGAACCCACGCTCAGGTCCTGCCCGTAGATCACCATGGTAAGACTGAATATGATCAGATTGATGACGGCAAGGGATATGATGAAGTGGCGCTTACTTTGTGCAAACGCCACAATCATCAAAAGTCCCGCGAGCATCAATAAATCAATGAGAAGTTGAAAGATGAAATTCATTCGTCTATTTATTAAGTTCGCTTTTCTCCGGTATAACGAAAAATACTTCAAAAAGAGGTTTCATCTCTTCCAGTTCATTTAAGATGGCGTAATAGATGTAGTCGTCCGTCTTGTCCTTTGCATTACTGATAATATTATCCACACTCTCCTGGAACATAATCCATGTTTCAGGACGTACCACAACTTCATCGAGCATAATAATTGCCTGTTCCAGTACGATTGTCCCATTGTTTTCAAGTTCATGGGCAGGTATAACAAAAGTTTTGTAAGCAATGTGTGAAACATGCAATTCAGAACCGATAAATTTTTCCGGAATTACCAGTTGAAATTCCCCATTTTCGTTTGTTACTGTTCCCAGGTGTTCATTAATATACACATGACAGTCTTCAATGGGTTGGTTTGTTTTTTCCGTTCTCACAATCCCGGACAGTCCGGTTTGTGCGCAGCATAAAAAAGGAGTTAACAGGGCAAATAATACCAGAACTGTTTTCATAATATTAATATTTAAGTGAAACATAAATTTCAATTTGTACAATTAATTGAATGAACTTAAAATGGTAACCCGGCTTTTGGCAAAAACTATTTTTTAACTCCATGTTTGAACAGGAAAAAAAATCCAACTTAAATTTTTTTTGCTTCTAGTTGTCTGATTGTAAAACAGTTAACCGGGTGCGCTATTTTAAGCCTTCATTATTTGAGATCAATTCACTAACTTAATATTTCAAAGTGTGCTTGTAATTGAATTGAAATGCCTATTAAATTTAATACGGGTTACCTTTTTACCTTTTTTCAATTAAACATGACATCAAAATGGAAGAAGCGGTGATAATTGAAGAAATCAAAAACGGAAACAATAACCAGTTAGCAATGATCTACCGGGAATACCGGTCAGAATTTATTGCATGGATCACTACAAATTACAGTTGTTCCCGCGATGAGGCCCGGGATGTTTACCAGGTTTCAATTCTTACGCTTCATGAGAATATCCTCAATAACAAACTTCAACAATTTCAAAGCAGTATTAAGACCTATTTATTTGCCATTGGCAAAAACAAATTTCTGGAATTTAAAAAATCAGATGCACATATCAGCAGAGACACTGATATTGCAACAATTGATCTGGAAGAAGTTTCTACCTGGGAATATGAAGAAAAGGAACTAAAACTTCAGGTAACTGAAAAAAGCCTGGAGAAACTGGGAGACCCCTGTAAGAGCTTGCTGGAGTTATACTATTTCCATGGGATGTCGATGGATAAAATCGCCGGAAGACTGAGTTATAAAAACAGGGCCACTGCAAAAAACCTGAAATGTAAGTGCCTTGCGCGGTTGAGAAAAATATTTACGGAAGAATTGGAAAAAGTTAAATTGGATAATAATGGTTAATAAAGAAATTCTTATGGAAGGGATATTCACAGATATTGAACTGATTGATAAGTACCAACGCGGATCAGCAAATGAAGTAGAAAAGCGTGAGGTACAAAACCGGTTGTTGGGTGATAGTAACTTCCGAAAGCTGTTTGATGATATGGAAGTAATGCCGGAGGGGATCCGGCGATCCGGAGCCAGGTCTTCGCTCAAAGAAAAACTTGCAAAACTTGATGCGGCGCTCGAAGATGAAGAAGAATCGAATAATGCTGTTCAACGTGATGTCGATATCGGAAATACGGATGAAAAATCACAGCCAAAAGTGATTATACTATGGTTTCAGAAACCTGTATTCAGGGCTATTGCCGCTTCAGTTGTAATGCTGGTGGTGGCATGGTTTGCTTTTGGCCCGATGAATTCGGTAAACAACCAGGAATTATTGGCCCAGTATTTTGAACCGTATGCCAATACCAACCCCAAAACCCGCGGCGAAGTAGTGGAATCGAAAGATATTGCTTCAGAAGCGTTCACTGTTTATGACCAGGAGAATTATCTGGCTTCTATTCCACTTTTTGAACAGGCGGTAAAAGAATCTGGTGATTATCTTATGAACACCTTTTACCTTGGGAATGCCTACCTGGCAGCAGGTGATGGTGAAAGCGCCATAACAGCTTTTAGTACCGTGGTGGAGGCAGGAAAAGGGCTGGCGGGCGTTGCCGAATGGTACCTGGCGTTAAGTTACCTGCAGGCAGATATGGCAGAAAAGGCAATTACCACCCTGATAAATGTCCGTGATCATGGGGAGACCTTTTATGCAGAAAAGGCAAATAAATTATTAAATGAACTGGAATAAGATTAAATTGAAGAAATAACTAACCTATTGTTTAACTAAAATTTTAAAATTATGCCAATAGATGGTGTAGGACGGGGTGATGGAGATCAAGGATCTGGCATCAACTACCACATCGGTTATTTAAAGAGGACAGATAAATTCGCTGGTGAAGATGGTAAAAAGAATATCAAACCCTATATACGAACAGGGCCACTTGGAAAAAGAGTGAAACCAAAACAAAAGGTAGAATTTGATTTACGCAGGTACTTCATCAGGCGGGCAACTGATGAAGAAAACGATGCTCTAATAGCAGCGGAAGCGGACCTGAAAGGTTGGAAAGCCAAGGCCAGTTATTATGGTGCGTACATAAAAATTGCCGAAATAATAACAGAATCTGGCGAAGGTCAGGACGATTTGGACGATTTGGGTAAAAATTGATCGCAAAGTGATCTAAAGCAAGTCAAGATAGGATATCCAAATTGGATACCATTCTTGATTTGTTCTTTTTCCGGAGAATAATTATCATCACAATCACAATGCCGCCAAAAGAGATAAGAATAATTTGCATGTAACTTGAGCCAGATTGAATTCGAATATCCTCCCCGATAGTGACAAATGCCGCCCAATATGCCGGATGTGAAAATTTAGAGTCGTTGGTGTCAATGAATCCCAGTTTGGCTTGACGCATCGATTCACTTACGGGTTTTCCGGATGACAAGGAATAATAAAACGACTCCATTATATCAGCAGTTGCGTTATCGGCGACATTCCACAAACTCATCACTGTCGTCGAAGCACCTGAATATCTAAATCCCCTTGCCATACTGAAAATACCTTCACCCGGATATTCTTTTCCAATTCCCGTTTTACACGAGCTCAGAACCACAAGATTCAGACGATTCAAATCGAGCGCATATAATTCATGGGCATACAGTCGTCCATCGTCCTCGATTCTGTTCACATTAGGAAATAATAAATGAGAATTAAAAGCATTGGTAGTATCACCCGTTCCATGCACGGCCAAATGAATTATTTCGAAATTGGATGCTTTGGCTTTGAAAGCTGTTTCAGTAGCCTCATTGCCAAATAGAAAAATATGGTTTTTCTGTTTGAATATTTTTCTAATGGAAATTAGTTCCAATCCGGATCCCGGGATATCCGTTTCATATTTTCTTTCCTGCTCTGCCAGGGACGTATCACCATTTGAATATGCCATTGCAAGTAAACTCGGTCTTTTTATAACAATCTTTTCAGTCTCCTGAAATAGTAAATTACAGCTGTATCCGTACCGAATATTGATGTCCCGGATCAAGAATGGGGCATTGTAAAAGCTTGAATGTCCCGACTTTGTGAGCAAAGCTTCAAAAGGAATCAGGGATATCGGACCATCGGGTATAATGATCAGTTGATTAGTTTCTGAAATCAACAATGGTTTTACCAGTTTTTCAAAGAGGTCCACAGCCCCCAGTTCGTATTCTTTGTAGAGCTGTTCGTCCATTGCCAGTCCTGATGGTACTTCTGAGCAAAAAGAAAGAAATCCCAGGATTTGTTTTTCTAAAGATTCACTAATAGGTGTATAATGTAAACTGGATGAATCCGAAGTAATGGATAAGATGGCTATCAAACTATCCCCCCAGAAATATTCCAATATCTGTTCATTTTCTTCAAGTCTGGATTGAATTGTCTTAAGATCTATTAGCTCCTTTCCGAATTTAGATTCATAGTAGGATGGAAACATTGCACTTAGAGCCTGTTTCACTTTCTGATATTCCCGTTCATATTTAAGCAACTGCGAAGTATTTGTACTTTCATTTTCATCTGACAATTTTTTGTGATATATAGAAATTTGAGATGCTAACAATTTCTCTAATTGTAATAAACTATCCGGAACATCTAATTGAGATGAATTTTGAATATTTATTACGTTCCTGAATAATTCCGAATAGCGATTGCGTTCCATTACTTCGAATACCATCTCATTGATTTCATGATCCGTGAGCTCTATAGGTTTAGATGCCAAAGCGGTGAGGAATTCTCCAGCACTTAATATAAATTGATCAGATATTTGATATTTTGCCTCATTGGAAAATGCCTCGTTTCTAATAATATCCTTCAATTGTTCTAGCTGATAGTAGTAGTTGAGTGCATCTGTAAGATCTTGAAGTGAATTAGTTTGGTTATAAATATTTAATTGGGTTTTGGCATCCGGGTTGGTCAGGTCATTAATTTCTGCAGCGTTTGTTCCGACTCTAACGTTATTAGGTAATAGAATAAATATTTTGAAAGTATTTACGCGCTTCTTCCCCGTGGCCCCTATCATAAACATTTTCCCTGATGGCAGAAGGCCCAAATCCTTAATTACACGCTGAGTAATGCATGATCTTTGAGCGCCAGTGTCCCAAACAGCAATATATTTTTTTCCACCCTTTGGTTTATTTGGCTCCTGAATAGTAACTTCACTTAATAGGGTGTTTACAAGACGTGGTGCCTGAGTCGTGAAAGA